>JBAIXY010000073.1:0-5833 GCA_037916205.1 Vicinamibacterales bacterium
AGTTCCAGATCCGGACCGAGGAGATGCACGAGGAGGCCGAGCGCGGCATCGCCGCCCACTGGCAGTACGACGAGGACGGCAAGCGCGCCTCGGCGGCGGTCCGCCGCCAGCTGGCCTGGGTCCAGGAACTGATCGAGATGCCGCGCGGGGACAACGCCGGCGACGGCTACCTGGGATCGCTGGAATCATCCAAGATCGACGTCCTGCAGAACCGCATCTTCGTCTTCACGCCCCGCGGCGACGTCATCGACCTGCCGGAGGGGGCGACGCCCGTCGATTTCGCCTACGCCATTCACACCCAGATCGGCAACACCTGCGTCGGCGCCCGGGTCAACGACCAGATCGTCAGCCTGGACACGCGGCTGTCCTCGGGCGACCTCTGCGAGATCATCATCGACAAGAACCGCAAGGGCCCGAACCCGGACTGGCTGGCCTTCGTCAAGACCGGCTGCGCCCGCGGCCACATCAAGAGCAACGCCAAGTCCAAGCTTGCCAAATGGATCAAGGATACGACCGAGACCGAAGAGGGCCCGCCCGCCGGCCGGGAGGTCCGCAGGTCTTCCAAACGCGACGAAAGGACCAATCGCCGCTGAACCGAGGGATACAAAAGACCGCGCCTGTCCGGCGCGGTCTTCATTTATCGATGTCAGCGGCTCAGCGCCTTGACCAGGGACTGGTACTCCTCTTCGGAGAAGAAACTGACGATCACGCTCCCCTTGCCGCCCTTCTTGCGGATCTCGACGCGCGTCCCCAGTTTGTTGCGGATCTGCTCCTCGGCGGCGGCGACGGCCGGGTCCTTGCGGCGGCGTCCGCTGGCCTTGCGGACCTGGGCCTCGACCTGGCGGGTCGTGGCGCCCTGGCCGATCAGCTTGCGGAAGTAGGCCAGGCGGCTGGCGTCATCCTTGAGGCCGAGAATGGCCCTGGCGCTGCCGGCGGAGATCGACCCGGCGGAGATGGCCTCCTGGATCTCCTCGGGCAGGTCCAGGAGCCGCATCGAATTGGCCACGGTCGAACGCCCCTTCCCCACTTTCTGGGCGACGGCCTCCTGGGTCAGGCTGAAGTCGGCCGCCAGCTTGGCGTAGGCCCGCGCCTCTTCGATCGGATTCAGGTCCTCGCGCTGGATGTTCTCGATCAGGGCCAGGAGGAGCTTGTCGCGGGTATCGGCCGCGCGGACGATGGCCGGCACGGTCTTCAGTCCGAGCAGGCGGGCCGCCCGCAGGCGCCTCTCGCCGGCGATCAGCTCGTAACCGCCGGAGGAACGGCGCGTCAAAAGGAGCGGCTGGAGGATGCCGTGCTCCTTGATGGAATTGGTCAGCTCCTCGAGCTCATGGTGCCGGAAAGCGGAGCGGGGCTGCTGCGGATTGGCCGCGATCTCGGCCACGGACACCTGCATCACGCCGCCGTCCTTGGCCTCGGGCCGGACGGCAACGGCGGTCGGAGCGACCGCGGAGGGCGTCATCGTTTTCTGAGGTATGAGCGAGCCCAGGCCGCGGCCGAGGCCGGAAAATTTGTTGGCCATAATCAGATGGCGGTTTCGAGGTCGAGGATCTCCCGGGCCAGCCGTTCGTAGGCCTTGGCGCCCTTGGACCAGGGGTCGTAATGGGCGATCGGCTGTCCGTAGCTCGGCGCTTCGGCCAGACGCACGTTGCGGGGAATGACCGAGCGGAAGATCTTGTTCGGAAAGAATTTGTAGAGTTCGCCCATGACGTCCTCGGACAAACGATTGCGGCCGTCGAACATGGTCAGGACGGCGCCGAGGATCTCCAGGTCGTTGCGCAGGCCGTCCTTGACCAGGGTGATGGTCTGCAGCAGCTGGCTCAGGCCCTCGAGCGCGTAGTACTCGGCCTGGACCGGGATGAGCACGCGGTCGGCGGCGGTCAGGCCGTTGACGGTCAGGAGACCCAGCGACGGCGGGCAGTCGATGATGACGTAATCGTAGTGGTTGCGCACTTCGAGCAGGGCGTCGGCCAGCCGGTATTCGCGCCGTTCCATGCCGACGAGTTCGACCGTGGCGCCGGCCAGGGCCGCCGTTGAAGGCGCCAGCTTCAGGCCCTCGACCTTCGTGGACACGATCACGTCCTTGAGCGGCACCGCGCCGATGATCGCTTCGTAAAGACCCTTCTCCATCGACCGGTGGTCGATCCCCAAGCCCGAGGTCGCGTTGGACTGCGGGTCGAGATCGACGAGCAGAACGAAGCGTCCCTGCAGCGCCAAATAGGCCGCCAGGTTGACCGCGGTCGTGGTCTTGCCTACTCCGCCTTTTTGGTTGACCACGGAGATGACGTAGGCCATAACGACAGTTACTTTACAGTCAAATGGGCATTTTGACAATAAGGCTTTTTGAAGCTAGTATGAACTCCGCGGCTCCCCCGAAATCCCGCTCAACAGGGCGGATTTACTGAGGTCCAGCAGTCACACTTTTGACGACAAAAGCGGCCTGGCCGGCGCTCGAAAAAGCGCATCGGGTGCACGGTCGTCTGGACGTCTTGTGAGGGCTGGCGCAATAAAATATAGTTTCCTTGAACGCAGTCACGCCGCTCGGCGGCGTGAAGGCGAGCGTAGCGCGAGCGAAAGTGAGGGCGAGAAGCATCGAACGAGCCCGAACGAGAGCTCGCGCTGGAAGCGAGCCGCCGCAGTGGCGAAATGGCATACGCACGCGACTCAAAATCGCGCGAGGCAACTCATGTGGGTTCGACTCCCACCTGCGGCACCACGCAAAGATCCCGGCTCGGCCGGGATCTTTGCGTTATGGCTATCGTAGACGCGCAAAATAAAAGCGCCCCGTGCAGGACGCTATGAGACAGTGCTTGCCAGCGCCGACTTTATCAGATCGAGCGCGCCGAGGTAGATCGACACCCAGACCACGGTCGAAACGAACGTGGTGAAGAAGGCGTAGACCCAGGCCTTGTGTTCGTTGAGCCCGAGGAAACGGATGACCATGGCCGCGAAGAACGGTCCGATCAGCAGCGAAGCTGCCAGCGTCAGGGCGAACGGTCCCCTCTTCCTGATCCAGGGCCACGGGCCTTTGGCGAACCGCTTGTCATCCACGGTCAGGAACTTCTCGATGAACGGAATGCTGACGATGCGTTTGCGATGGGCGGGCAGCAGGACGCAGAACACCAGTCCGCAGAGCAGCATGCCGAAGCCGAAGAAGGCGGGGTAGCCGAGCCAGCCCAGGACATGGACGCTGGCGATCGTCAGGCCAGAGACCATGAAGTTGACCACGATCGAAGCGACGGCCAAAAAGCCGTAAAGCAGCCGTGGCAGCAGTTTCTTCACGACCTACCTCTTTGGGAAAGAACCGGTCCAAAAAACCGCCGTGATAGGCGGCGGTTCTCACAGTATCAGCTTGACCAGTACGGTCAATAGCAGCGCCTGGAGCGCCAGCCCATAGTACAGGGAGATGTCTTTCTCGAACCGGCGCAGGCGCTTGATCAGGAAATGATGGTTGTGCATGTGAAAGCGCTGGAATCCCTGGAGCCGCCAGGCCAGGCCGCGCGTCCGCTTGGGCTTCAGCACGTGCGACAGGCCGACCAGCAGGTCGGGGAGCAGGCTGCCGATGATGCCCATCTCCACGCTGATCGGCTGGAAAAAATCCTGGCGGATGAAGATGACGGCGATGAGCACCGCGGTCACCACGGCGTCGATCCCGACATAGAGGACGGCGCGCTTGACCTTGTTGCCGCTGACGAATCCCTCGTACATCACCTCGTCGCCGTGAGGGATCATGTCAATAAAAAAATGAGAGACGGCTCCCAGAACGAAGGCTTCGCTCGGATGTGTTACGGCGTTGCCGGCCAAAGCGCCGACCGCCGCGTGGACCGCAAGAAACATACTCTGGTTACAAATTTATCAAAAACCGGTTATTTGGGCAAATATAAGCCAAATTAGCCAAAAATGAACTTCCGAAACCGCCGGTAAGACCCTTGATTTCCTTAGCGAAATGTGCTAAGGTGAGCTTGACGTTGAGGATAACCGTGAATTTCCGCTAAATTATGCGCAAAAAGAAACATAATGCTGACGAGATCAGGTTCTGCCAGTCGCGCCTGCATCGCCGCATCCACGAATTCACCGACGGCGAAACCTCTTACCTGGTCAATGTCGAATGGGAGAACGGCCAGCCGTTGCGCATGGTCGTCTGCAAGGACTGCTTCAAGAACAAGGTGGGCACGCTGATCAAGGAGATCACCATCGAGAAGGTTCGGGTGTTCGCGTAAACCTCGTGCATCGAAAAGCTCCGCGGATATCCCGCGGAGCTTTTGATTTTAGAGGCCCCGCGCACATCCGCATTGGCATAACAAATCCGCCCCCTCATGGGGGGCGGCTAATTTCTGGTAGCGAGGGCGGGGATCGAACCCGCGACCCAAGGCTTATGAGTCCTTTGCTCTACCACTGAGCTACCTCGCCCTGCGCGCTTCCGCCTCGCACTGTCGTTCGGGCTCGCACGGTGCGCGCTCGCCCTCGCTATCGCGCGAGGCCCGCTTGCCTTCACATTTCGCTTCGCGAAATGTGACTTTTTCTTGAAAGGCGCCGTTTAGGCTCCGTAGGCACTAAAATATCACGATGTTCCTGTCCTGGCAAGGGTTGACAAACGGGCTAAAATATGCTATCTTTTAAGGTCGTTTAAGCTTGTTTCTGCGAAAAACTCAAACCAAAGGAGCTGCCATGATGCTCGGTGCGCACCTTCACAAGGCCAAGAAGAAGACCGCGGCTGTTCCGCACTCGCCTCGCTTCGTGGTCTATTGCGCCACCTGCGATACCGAGTGGCAGATCACCCTGTGCAACTGCACCCTGATCAACTGGATCGCCGGCATCTTCGGCTTCAACTGCTGGAAGTGCGACACTCCGCATCGCGTCGTCCGCGTGGCCGAACGCGAGTACGAGCAGGAGCTCGCCGCCTGACCCCACCCCTTTCCGAAACCCGCCGCCTCAACGGCGGGTTTTGCATGCCGCACGCCACGGCGGATACAAAAGCCGGCTACCCGATGGGTAGCCGGTTTTTGGTTGCGGGGGTGGGATTCGAACCCACGATCTCGAGGTTATGGGCCTCGCGAGATGCCACTTCTCCACCCCGCTGCGAGCTTATTTACTACGCCTGCCACTATACAAAACGGACGCCCGACCGTCAAGGATTAAGCGCCCGCTCGTAGACCTTGATCGTTTCCCTGGCGGTCCGGTCCCAGTTGAATTCCGCGGCCCGCTCACGGGCTTTCGTCCGCAGGGCCTCGACGAGTTCCGGCTTGGCCACGACCTTGTCCATGGCCTCGGCGATCTGACGTTCCGACTCCGGGTCCACGAGCAGCGCCGCGTCGCCGCAGATCTCCGGGAGCGAAGCCCGGTCGCCGGCGATCACCGGCACGCCCAGGCTCATGGCCTCGATGACCGGCAGTCCGAACCCTTCGTAAAGCGAGGGGAAGACGAAGGCCGCGGCATTGGCCACGATGGCCGTCTTGGCGTCGCGCGGCAGGTAGCCCAGGTACCTTACCCGCTCGCGGGGCTTCAGGCCGACCCGTTCGGCTTCGGCGGCGAGCCGGTCGTTGGCCGTCTGGATGGCCTCGAAGACCGGCTCGAACTTCCAGCCGCGCCGGCCGGCGATGACGAACTCCAGCTTTTCCTTGCCGGCATAGTCGCGAACGGCGAAATCGGCGAAGGCCCGGACGGCGGAGGCGATGTTCTTGCGCGGTTCGACCGTCCCCAGATACAGCAGGTAGCTCCCCTTGACCAGGCCGAAGCGCGCCAGGACCTCGCCGGCCTGGCCGGCGCGCGGCAGGTCGGCCGGCGGCTCCGCGCCTTCATAGACCACGTCGATCTTCGACGGCTTCAACTTGAAGGT
>JBAIXY010000074.1:0-20936 GCA_037916205.1 Vicinamibacterales bacterium
GCGGCCAAACTGCCTTTCGTCGTCGCCCTGAACAAGATGGACAAGCCCGACGTGGACCCGCAGCGGGTCAAGACCCAGCTGTCGGAGCACGGGCTGGTGCCCGAGGAGTGGGGCGGCAAGACGGTCATCGTCCCGGTGTCGGCCAAGACCGGCAAGGGCATCGACGAACTGCTGGACACCATCCTGCTGGTCGCCGACATGGAGAAGGACCGGATCCGGGCCAACCCGGAGCGCCGCGGCGTCGGCACGGTCATCGAATCGCACATCGACAAGGGCGAGGGCCCGGTGGCCACCGTCCTGATCCAGGCCGGCACCCTCCGCCGCAACGACACCCTGGCCATCGGCGACTCGGCCTACGGCCGCGTCCGGGCCATGAAGGACTGGCAGAACCGCTTCGTCGAGAAGGCCGAGCCGGGCATGCCGGTCAAGGTCCTGGGCTTCAAGATCGCGCCCCAGGTCGGCGACATCGCCGAGGTCCCCGAAGCGGGCAAGGACCTGAAGAAGCCGAAGAAGCAATATTCCGCCGAGAAGCAGGGCGCCGTCGCCGCGGCCGCGCCCAAAGAGGAGGAGAAGGCCGGCGAGAAGAAGGTCCTGAACGTCGTGCTCAAGACCGACGTGCTGGGCTCGCTCGAGGCCATCACCGGCACCCTGGAGAAGATGAACACCGCCGAGGTCGGCGTCACCGTGGTCAGCAAAGGCCTCGGCAACATCAGCGACACCGACGTGCTGTCGGCCGAAGCCGCCGCCGGCGTGGTCATGGGCTTCAACGTGCTCTCGACCCGCGAGGCCGACGTGCTGGCCCGCGACAAGAAAGTGGAGATCAAGCTGTACAAGATCATCTACGAACTGTTCGACGAGGTGAAGCGGCGCCTGCAGTCCCTGCTGCCGGCCGAGACCATCACCACGCACCTGGGCAAACTCGAGGTCCTGGCCCTTTTCCGCGTCGACAAGAGCGGCCATGTGGTCGGCGGCCGCGTCACCGAGGGGCACCTGGCCGTGGGGGCCAACGCCGTGGTCTACCGCGGCGAGCAGCCGGTCGGCGAGGGGACCTTCGCCCAGCTCCAGAGCGGCAAGACCGACGTCAAGGAGGTCCGCCAGGGCCAGGAGTGCGGTGCCAAGGTCGCCACCAAGACCGCCATCCAGGTCGGCGACGTCATCGACTGCTTTACCGTCGAGCGCAAGGAGCGCAAGCTGGTCCTGCCCAAGTAGTTGTCCCCAGCGCGGGTCTTGCCAGCCGCGCCGCGAAGTGGAAATCCCGAAGTGGAAAGTGCTAGAGTGGAAGTGTCATAAACATTATCCACCGACCGCTTTCCATTTTTCTTTCTATGGTCCAGACGTTCACCGACAAGGATTTTAAAAAAGACGTGCTGCAGGCCAAGGAGCCCGTGCTGGTGGATTTCTGGGCGCCCTGGTGCGGACCGTGCAAGAAGATGGGACCGGTGATCGAGGAACTGGCCGCCGACTTCGCCAAGGAGCCGGTCCGGATCGGCAAGCTTAACGTGGACGAGAATCAGCTGACCCCGAACGGCTACAACATCATGAGCATCCCGACCCTGATGATCTTCAAGAACGGCCAGCCGGTCGAACAGATGGTCGGCATTCTTCCCAAGAGCGAGCTCGCCGAAAAGCTTCGCGAGCATCTGAAGTGACCCGGCGCCGCGGGGCGCGGAGGCGTGTTATGCGCGACGTCATCATCATCGGTTCAGGTCCGGCCGGCTACACGGCGGCGATCTACGCCGCCAGGGCCGGCCTTTATCCGCTCGTCCTCGAGGGCGAGACGCCGGGCGGCCAGCTGACGCTGACCACCAAGATCGAGAATTTCCCCGGGTTCCCTGACGGCATCGACGGCGGCGAGCTGATGACGGCCATGCGCCGGCAGGCCGAGCGCTTCGGCGCCAAGATCGTCCCGGAAAAAGCGGCGGCGGTCGACCTGTCGGCCCGGCCGTTCAAGGTCCACGCCGGCGGCCAGGTCGAGGAAGCCAGGGCGCTGATCGTCGCCGCCGGCGGTTCGGCCAAGCGGCTGGGCCTGCCGTCCGAGGAGGCCCTCTACGGCCGCGGCGTGTCCACCTGCGCCACCTGCGACGCCTTCTTCTACCGCGGCAAGCGCGTGGCCGTGGTCGGCGGCGGCGACGCGGCCATGGAGGAAGCCGATTTCCTGACCCGCTTCGCCGACAAGGTGACCATGCTGGTCCGCCGCGACGCGCTCCGCGCCTCCAAACCCATGCAGGACCGGGTCCGCGCCAACCCCAAGATCGAGTTCGTCTGGAACGTGCTGGTCGACGAGATCATGGACGCCAAGGCCGGCAAGGTGACCGGCGTCCGGTTGAAGAACGCCAAGACCGGCGAGCTGTCCGAGATCAGGATCGACGGTTTTTTTGCCGTCATCGGCCACGAGCCGAATTCCGCGCTGTTCAAGGGCCAGCTGGATATGGACGAGGCCGGCTACATCAAGGCCGGCGAGGGGGCGGCGACGAGCGTGCCGGGCGTTTTCGTCTGCGGCGACGTAGCCGACCCGCGATACCGCCAGGCGATCACCGCGGCCGGCAGCGGCTGCAAGGCGGCCATGGACGCGCTGCATTTCCTGGAGAACGTCCGCTGAGCAATAAAAAAAGACCGCTCCGGAGACGGAGCGGTTTTTTGATGTCGGCCCGTCCGGTCAGGGCGGCGTCAGGTCGGCGGCGCCGCCGGCCAGCCAGGCGCCCTGGAAGGGGAAGCCGACGACGGCGCGGACGGACAGCGTCCAGTTGCCGGACAGCCTGGTCCGGAGGCCGAGCGCGCCCACGACCCAGGTGCGGATCAGGCGGTCGCGTTGGGCCGCGGCCAGCTGGTTGCCGAGGTTGGCCAGGACGGAGAGGTAGCGTTCCTCGGACGCGCGTTCGGTCGACTGGTCGAACCGCTCGAAACCGAGCGACAGGCTGAGGACGTACCGGCCGCCCGGGTTGAACTCCAGCCTGGTGCCGGCGGCGATCCGGCTCCAGAGGTTGAAGAAGGCCGGATTGTCCCGGGCGTACAGGTCGAAGTCCCGCGACAGGCGGAAGCCCTTGAGGCCGTCCGACCGGGCGGCCGGCTTGGCCCGAGCCTGGGGCGGCGGCCAGCCGACCGAATCGGGCGAAGCGGCCGGGTCCCGGCGAAGGTTCAGGTCCAGGCGCCGGCAGATGGGGCCATCCTGGGAGTCGAGGGCCAGGGGCGCGTCCAGGTTCCTGTCGGTTTGGCGGCAGTAGACCGGCCGCCGGTCCTGGTCGAGGGCTCGCCGAAGCGCGTCGTCCGGCGAGCGTTCCTCTTCCGCGAAAGCGGCGAACGGGACGAAGAGCAGGGCCGCGTGCGCGGCCGTCAGCATGGCAACGGACCGCACGGGTCACCTCTCCGCAGTTATTAAAACGAACAGCATTTCCAATGTAATGCCGATCGCCGGGAAAAGTCCATGCGCGCAACAAAAAAACCGCCGCAGAGAGCGGCGGTTCACCAAGGCCGTTTCGGGCGCCAGACGAGCCCGACGGTCCCGGTGAAGAACCAGGAGTCGCCGACCGGCGTGGTGCTGACCTCGAGGTCGATGGCCAGCCCGCGGGGCAGCTCGACGGTCAGGCCGGGCGCGAAGGCGACGGCGTCGATGGTCCGGTCCAGGAGGTCCGGGGCTTTGCGCGCGTCGTAGCCGAAGATCGCCACCAGGCCGGCCGCATCGCTGTCGAGACGCGCCCTGAAGGACCCGGACAGCCGCAGGTAGGAGATCCGCAGGCGCGGGATCCAGCGGCCCAGCCGCCAGCTCGCCCCGGCTCCGACGTTCAGCTTGTCGAAGCGGTAGTCCAGGCCGGCGTGCTGCCGGGCGTAGTCGGTGACGTCCAGGACGCCGAGCGGCGAATCGAGCGTCGCCCCGTTGATGGTGAAATTCGGCCGGTAGGGGATGACCTCGTAGTTCGCGAAGCCTTCGAGGGACAGCCCCTTCCAGACGCGCCAGGAACTGCTCAGGCCGAACTCGACCGAAACGTCGGCCGATCCGGAGACGTCGCCCGACAGCGTCGTGCCCTCGGACACCCCGTAGTCCCTGAAGCTGAAGTGGGTGTGGCCCACGTGCAGCTTGGTCTGCAGCTTCAGCCAGGGGGCGAAGGAATAGCCTACGCCGATGGCGGCGTCGGCCCGCTGCAGGCCCATGTAGGGGCCCTGGGCGCGGTAGTAGTTAGGAGCCAGGCTGAATTCCAGCCCGCTCAACCAGCCCTCCTTCCAAACCGGGGCCTCGGCCCTGGCCTGGGCGGCCGACACGAACGGCAAGGCGGCGACCAGCAAGGCGGCGACCCTTTTGTTGCGCATCCGTTTTTCCTCCCTGAGACCGTACGTTGGCAAGGAGCGTATCGGCCCACCTTAATGAGTCGCCTGTCAGCTGTCAATCGGCGTCCGCCGCGTTGTCTGGGCCGCCGGTCCGCGATATAATCGCGTCATGAAAGAGCTGGAAAAAAAGATCGACCTTAAGCCCTGGTACGTCGGTTTCGGCGCTCTGACCGCGGTATTCGCCGTCGTCCTGGGCGGTTTCGCGGCCTTCGGCGGCACGCCGCTGCAGCTCGCGGCCTCGCTGGGGTCGGGCGCCGCCGCCGCGGCGGTCCTGGGACTGCTCATGAAGCGCCGCTTCTATCCCTGGTTCTTCGGCACCCTGGCCGGCTGGGCCGTGGGCCTTTTCTCCTGCCTGCAGCTGTACTGGGGCGTCCGTTTCGACCAGCTGTTCTTCGTGGCCATGGCCACGCTGGCCTTCTTCACCACGCTCGGCTTCGTCATCGGCGCGGCGGCCGAGTTCGTCCGGCTGGTCCACTACGTGAGCCACGGCGGCGCCGTCGGCAAGTATCCGTCCGGCCGAAACGGCGGCGGCGCGGCCTGAACCGGCCCATTTGTCTTTAGCTTCGCCCTCAATTAACATTAGCCGGCACTGAACATCGGGATCGGATATGGCTTCTTACGACCACAAGCGCCTGGAAAAGAAATGGCAGGAGGTCTGGGAAAAGACCGGCCTTTTCCGCGTTGACGAGGATCCGGCCAAGAAGAAATTCTACGTGCTGGACATGTTCCCGTACCCGTCCGGCGACGGGCTGCACGTCGGCCATCCTGAGGGCTACACGGCCACGGACATCATCGGCCGCAAGCGCCGGATGGAGGGCTGGAACGTCCTGCACCCGATGGGCTTCGACGCCTTCGGCCTGCCGGCCGAGAACTTCGCCATCAAGAAGGGCGTCCATCCCCGCGAAAGCACGCTCAAGAACATCGACAATTTCCGCCGCCAGCTCCGCTCGCTCGGTTTTTCTTACGACTGGTCGCGTGAGGTGGTCACCTGCGACCCGGCTTATTACCGCTGGACGCAGTGGATGTTCCTTTTTCTATATAAGAAAGGACTGGCCTACAAGGGCAAGGCGCCGGTCAACTGGTGCGACTCCTGCCAGACGGTGCTGGCCAACGAACAGGTCATCGACGGCATCTGCGAGCGCTGCAAGAACCCGGTCCGGCAGAAAGAACTGGAGCAGTGGTTCTTCCGCGTGACCGATTACGCCGACCGGCTGCTCGCCGACCTGTCCAAGCTGGACTGGCCGGAGAAGATCAAGACCATGCAGGAGAACTGGATCGGCCGCAGCGAAGGCGTGGAGATCGACTTCCGCGGCCTGGCCGTGTCCGACGAGGGCACGGCGCGGCCCGGCTCGGCGGAGACCGTGTCGGAGAAGGAGTTCAAGGTCTCCGTCTTCACCACCCGTCCCGACACGCTCTACGGCGTGAGCTACGTGGTGCTGGCCCCGGAGCATCCGCTGGTCCTGGCCCTGGTGCCGCCCGCGGAGCGCAAGGCGGTCATGGCCTACGTCGACGCCGCCCGCAAGAAATCCGAACTCGAGCGGGTCGGCCTGCAGCAGGAAAAGACCGGCGTGCCGCTGGGCGTCTGCGTTCGCCATCCGCTGACCGGCGCCGAGATACCGCTCTGGGTGGCCGATTATGTGGTCGCCTCTTACGGCACCGGCGCGGTCATGGGCGTGCCGGCCCACGACGACCGCGACTTCGCCTTCGCCGGGAAGTACGGCCTGCCGGTCAGATACGTCATCGCCCCGCCGCACGACGTTTCCGAAGCGGCGCGCTCCGAGGGCGTTCCGGCCGACGCGGCCTACACCGGCCCGGGCCTGATGATCAATTCCGAGGAGCTGAACGGCCTGTCCTCCGAGGACGGCAAGAACAAGATCGCCGACCTGCTCGAGTCCGCGGGCCGCGGCCGGCGCCTGGTCCAGTACCACCTGCGCGACTGGCTGATCTCGCGGCAGCGCTACTGGGGCGCGCCCATCCCGATCATCTACTGCGAAAAGTGCGGCGAAGTGCCGGTGCCCGAAGAGGACCTGCCGGTGCTCCTGCCCGACGACGTCGACTTCCGGCCGACCGGCGAATCGCCGCTGGTCCGTTCCAAGAGCTTCCACCAGGTCAGTTGTCCGCGCTGCAACGGTCAGGCGCGCCGCGAGTCGGACACCATGGACACCTTCGTCGACTCCAGCTGGTATTTCCTGCGCTACGCGTCGCCGCACGACGGCGACCGGCCGTTCGACTCGCACGCCGTCAACTACTGGTGCCCGGTCGACCTCTACGTCGGCGGCGCCGAGCACGCCGTGCTGCATCTGATGTACGCGCGCTTCTTCACCAAGGTCCTGGCCGACCATGGCCTGCTGCCGTTCGACGAGCCGTTCCTCAGGCTGAAGAATCCCGGCCTGATCATGGGCGAGGACGGCCAGAAGATGTCCAAGTCGCGCGGCAACGTCATCAATCCCGACGAGGTCGTCGGACAGTACGGCGGCGACACCCTGCGGCTCTACGAGATGTTCATGGGCGACTTCGAGATCGCCAAGCCCTGGGACACCAAGAGCATCGTCGGCGTCCGCCGCTATCTCGACCGCGTCTGGACCGCGGTTCACGACATGGTACACCGCAAGTCCGCCGAAACCCCGCCGGAACTCGGCCGTCAGCTGCACCGGACGATCAAGAAGGTGTCCTCCGACATCGAGGCCTTCAAGTTCAACACGGCCATTTCCGCGCTGATGATCCTGCAGAACGAGTGGCAGCGGCTGGGCGGCGGCGACCGCGCCTTCGCCGAGGCCTACCTTCGGCTGCTCTCGCCGTTCGCGCCGCACCTGGCCGAGGAGCTCTGGCAGCTCGTGGGCAACCACAGCCGCAGCATCCTGGAGGCCGCCTGGCCGGTCTGCGACGAGTCGCTGGCCGCCGACGTGAACGTCGACTTGGTCGTCCAGATCGACGGCAAGGTGCGCGACCGGCTGTCCGTGCCGGCCGGACTCGGCGAGGAGGACGCCAAGGCCCTGGCCCTGGGCAGCGAGAAGGTGAAGAAGCATCTCGAAGGCAAGAGCGTCAGACAGGTGATCGTCGTCCGCGGCCGCCTGGTCAGCATTGTCACCGGCTGAACGAAAAAACATGGGCGAAAGATGCCACAACCCTTTTCCGGATTTCGACGGCGCGTTCCTCGATTGGAACGCGCTCCTTGGTTCGGGTTTCGATGACGCCCCGCGCCGCTGGGTCTCGGTCTTCCGCGAGTGCGCCCTGGACGAACTGGTGCGCGTGGCCCGGGACGGCATGGCCGTGCCGCCGCCGGAACTGCGGCCGATGGAGATCCGCCGCGAGATGGAGACGCTCGACCGATTCCGCCCGCCGGCCGTGATCAGGCGCGGCATCAGCCGGCTCGGCGCCATCTACGCCTCGCCGACCGCCGAGGACGCGCCGCGGCTGCCCTTCCGCAAGGAACGCATCGTCCTGGAGATGAAGATCGATCCGGCCAGGGGCTGGGTCGGCGACATGGATTTCATCACCTGTCTGATCCCGTTCATCGGCGCCCAGCCGCAGGGGCTGGAACGGTTCCAGGGCGCTTTCCGCAAGTACTGGGAGAGCGTCATCCCCTTCGAGACCTTCCGGCGGCACTACGACAAGGTCCGGACCGCCGACGGCTGCCACTGGCTGGTCAAGAGCCGGGCGCCCAAGGGCCTGCCGCGGACCTTTTTCCTGCCGGAGATCCTGGTGATGACGCCGGTCATCAGCCAGCGTCATATCCGCGTGGTCAGCCACGAGCTGACCGGAACCGACGAAGCGGCGGGCGGCCGCAATTGGGGCCGGCAGCCCTGACCTGACGTCCGAGAACGGGCCGGCCGATTGACAGGGCCGGCTTTTTGCTATGAAGTTCGCCATGAAGTAAGTGTCGGAACGTCCTTTGATCCTATTGCCCGGAGGTGGACCGTGGGACGACTCGGTTTCGACGGTCTGAAACGTTTCCTGTCCGCCAATGCCCGGCGGGCCGCGACCCTGTCCGGCGCGATGCGCGAGTTGGTGCCGTTCGTCGAAGCGGTCAGTTCCGGCCGCCACCGTCTGGCTCCGGCCGCCGGTCTGGACGAGGCCGCGGCCGCCAAGGCGATCTCCCTGGCCACCGGCCGGAGCGTCGACAAGGTCATCGCCGTTTCCGCCGCCAAGCCGCTGCCGCGCGCCGCCTGGATCGACGACGCGGCCTACTCCAAGCTCGTCGCTCTGGCCCTCAAGGAGCGCCTGCACGGCACCCTGGGCAAGCGCCTGGAGGCCAGGTACGGCGACGACCTGCGCGCCGACTTCGGACTGGGCTCCGGTCTCGGCGGCAAGATCGCCGAGATGGTCGAGTCCGGTCTGATCGCCGCGGCTCTCGAGGCCTTCCAGCGGGGCCTGACCGCGGTCGTCCGCGACCAGCTCGGCCTGAGCCTTGCCGCCAGCCTGCGGAGCAGCCTGTTCTTTTTCCTGGCTTTCGCCGCCGCCGGCGACGCGAAGAAGGTCAGCGAACTCGTGCCGCTGGTCCGGCTGCTGCGCCGCCACGTCCCCATCGGCGACCTGCGCGGCGAGCCCGGCACCTGGCTGGTGCTCGCGGCCTAGCCGCCTTACAACCGGTCCATGAGGGCCGGTTTTTTTATCGGCGCTTGCGTTTTTTCCGGCGGGTGGTAAAAGGACGCGGCAATATGCTGGAGCGGGTCGCCGTTTCGCCATCCCGGACCTTCCTCGCGCTGGCGCTGGCGTTCATCGCCGGCATCGGCACGCACGCCATCGATGAAACGCCGCGCCGCGCCGCCGCCATTGCCGTCCTCGCCGCGCTGGCCGCATTGCTCCTGGCCGCGGCCGCCGGCCGCCGGACCCGACCGCGCCTGCTGCTGTTGTCGGCCGCGTTCTTCCTTTTCGCCTGGGCCAGATATGACGCAGGGCTGGCCGAAGCGCGGCCGCCGGCCGACCCGCCGGCGGGAACGCCGGCCTTCACCGGCCTCGTCGCCGACGAGCCCCGCTCCGGTCCGACAGACACGATCCTGGTGATGGACCGCGTCTTTTTTTATGACGGCGGCCGCTACGCGCCCCTGGGAGAGCGCGTGTCGCTGACCGCCGGAGCCGGCCTCGCTGCCGGTTACGGCAGCCGGCTGGCCTGGACCTGCCGGCTCGGCGCCGTTTCCGCCGGCCTGGCCCTGCCCGGCCGTCAGCCGGCCTGGAGCTGCTACGGACGCGATGCGGCCGTCGTCGGCCCGGCGGCGCGGCTGGACCGCTGGAAGGCGGCCTTGTTCGCTTTCCGGTCGCGGCTGCGCGAACTGTCCGGCCGGCTGCTGCCGGAACCGGAGTCCTCGCTCCTGCTCGGCCTGCTCATCGGCGACCGTTCGGGGTTGCCGGACCGGCTGGTCGCCGCGTTCCGGCTGAGCGGGACCAGCCACATCCTGGCCGTCTCCGGATACAACGTGACCAAGGTGGCCGAGATAGTCCTGACCGCCTGCGCCTGCGTCGCGGTCCGCCGCCGGACCGCGGCTGTGGTCGCGGCGGCGTCGCTCACGGGTTTCGCCGTCCTGACCGGCGGCCAGGCCTCGGTCGTGCGCGCCGCGGCCATGGGAGGCCTGTCGCTTCTGGCGATCCTCTGCGGACGCCGCTACAACGCTCCGGCGGCGCTCACGGCCGCGGCCGCGGTCATGCTGGCGCTCGATCCGCGGCTCCTGCGCCACGACGTGGGTTTCCAGCTTTCTTTCGCCGCCGTCTGCGGCCTCCATTTCTTCGGTCCGGCCTTCACCCGCCGGCTGACCTTACTGCCGGAAGCCGGCGGCCTTCGCCGGACGGCAGGCGAAACGCTGGCCGCCACCCTCGCCACGCTCCCGCTGATCCTCTGCATCTTCGGCTACCTGCCGCTTATCGGCCCGCTGGCCAACCTGGTCATCCTGCCGCTCATCCCCTGGGCCATGTGTTTCGGGGCGCTGTCCCTGGCCCTGGGCGCACTGCTGCCGGCAGCCGGACTGCCGGCCGCCTGGCTCGCCGGGCTGTCCCTCAGGGCGATCATCGGGGCGGCTTCGCTGGCCTCGCTCTCGCCGCTGGGCCTGACGATCAAGCCGGGACCAGCGGCCACCGCCGCGCTTTTCGGCTGGCTGGGGCTGCTCTGGTATGCCTTGGCCCGCGCGCGGCCGACGACCGTCAGGCTGTTCCGCAAGCGACCGCCTGTCGACATCATCATCGAAGACCCATGACCCGCCGCCGTTCGCTTTTCATCGTCCTCGCCCTGGTCCTGGCTGCGTCGGCGGCCGCGTACGGCCTGACTCTCCGCGACCCCGGGGTGTCCGTCGATTTCTTCGCCGTTGGCCAGGGCGACGCTGAACTGATCCGCTGCGGCCGCAGCGAGATGCTCATCGACGGCGGACCCGATCTTTCCGTCCTGGCCGAGCTCGGGCGGGCGCTGCCGTTCTCAGACCGGACCATCGAATATCTGGTCCTGACCCACCCGCACGCCGATCACCTTACCGGGCTCATCGGCGTGCTTCGGCGCTACCGCGTCGGCCGCGTCCTGGTCCCTTACGGTATCCGGCAGCAGCACGCCGCCGCCGGCTTCATCGACGCGGTCGCGGCGAACGGCGCGGAACTGGTCGAGGTGAAGGCCGGCGACAAGGCCGACATCTGCCCCTCGGCGTCGGTCGCGGTACTCTGGCCCTTCGGCGCGGCACCGCCGTCGGCCGCCGACGCCAGCGACCGGGTCAATGACGGCTCGCTGGTGCTGCGTCTCGATCTGCGCGGCGCGGGATCCGGCACGGCCGGCCAGCGGGGAGCCGCGCTGTTCATGAGCGACGTCGGCGCTGACGTCGAAAGGTCGATCATCGCCTCGGGCGCCGTCCTGCGCGCCGATGTGATCAAGGTCGGACACCACGGCGGCAACGGCTCCTCGTCCGGCGCCTTGCTGGACGCCGTGGCGCCGGAGCAGGCGGTGGTCGAGGTCGGACGCAATTCCTTCGGCCATCCGGCCGCCGCGCTGATCAGCCGTCTGGAGAGCCGCGGCATACGCGTCCGCAGGACGGACCGGGACGGCGGCGTCCGTTTCGTTTTCCATCCGACGCCGGCCGTCGGCCGCCCTTGATAAAGGCCGGCATCCGCCTTATACTTCCGGCAAACGACCTAACCGGCGGCCAGGCCGCCCAGCCGAACATCTATGCTTCAGCGCACGCTCGTTCTGCTCAAACCCGATGCCCTCGATCGCGGCATCATCGGCGAGATCCTGACGCGTTTCGAACGCGTCGGCGCCAAGTTCGTCGGCCTCAAGATGCTCGTTTCCGAACTCGACACGGCCCGCCATCACTACACCGATGACCTGGCCCGCCGCCGCGGCGAAGTGGTCAGGGACCGGATGATCCAGATGCTCATCTCCGGGCCGATCGTGGCCATGTGTCTCGAGGGGGTGGAGATCGTCGAGGTGGTCAGGAAGATGGTCGGCGCCACCGAGCCGAAGGCCGCCGCGCCCGGCACCATCCGCGGCGACTACGCCCACGTTTCCTACAAGCACGCCGACGAGCGCAACATGGGCGTCTTCAACCTGATCCATGCTTCGGCCACGCCCGAGGAGGCCGAGACCGAGATCCGGGTCTGGTTCAAGCCGGAAGAACTGGTCGCCCACTCGCCCTCCTACACCAAGATCACGCTCAAGGAATGACGGCGAAAAGCCCCCTCACGGGGGCTTTTTTGTATCCGGATTTCTTCTGATTTTATCCACATTATTTCATTGCGGGTTCGACAGGGCGGTGGTAGAGTGACGGCGTCTTGTCGTGAGCGCCGGCCCGTTTGCCGGGCGGCTTCGCCCGACGCACGATCCGGTCTCTTCAAAACGAGTCGCGTTTTGACCCGCGGTTTCACGGCCGACGGGTCGCAGGAGGAGGCTGCATCTTTCGTGAATGGTGCCGGTTTCATCTTCGGCTCCGAAAATGGACTCGGCACCTTTTCTTATCTGAGAACGGCAGGACGCTAAGCGTGTGAGCAAGAACGTCGACAAGCGACCGGCGGCTTTCCGGACGGTGATCATCCTGGTCATCGTTTTCGTAGTGGCCTCGATCGCCGCCATCCGGTACTCCAGCGGCCGTTCCGGATCGGGCGCTGATTCCAAGGCCGTGGCCGCGCTGGCCGAATGCGTCAGCCAGAAGGGCGCCAAGATGTACGGCACCTACTGGTGCCCGCATTGCCAGAAGCAGAAGAAGCTCTTCGGCAGCGCTTTTTCCAAGATCGATTACATCGAGTGCTCGCCGCCGGAAAATCCCCGCGAGCAGACGCAGCCGTGCAAGGACGCCGGCATTCTCAGCTATCCGACGTGGGTCTTCGCCGACGGCAGCCGGATATCGGGCGAGGTCGGCTTCAAGGACCTGGCGGACAAGACCGGCTGTCCCTTCGGCGAGACGGCCGTGAACCCGGCGCCGGGGACCGGGATCCAGCAGCCGGAACCGCAGCCGCTTCAGGTCGATCCCAACCAGGCTCCCGGCGAGCAGGCTCCAAAATGACCGGTCATTCGGCGGCTCCGGGCAGGCGCCAGAACATTTGGATCGGCTCCGCGCGCGCGGAGTTTTTTTGACGGCCCGGTCAGCTTTGACAAAGACCGGACCGCCGCCTAAACTGACCTAATAACATATGTCAAAAACGACACGCGACGATCTGAGGATCCTGCTGGTGCAGGCCCGCAAGGACCAGCAGATGAAACTTCACGAGATCTCCTGCTTCGAGACCAGCGGGAACCTGAGCGACGACCAGGTCGACAGCCACGACCTGCTCGAGTCGCCGGTCGGGATCGAGGAGATCGCCGACTTCGACGCCATCATCATCGGCGGCAGCGGCGACTATTCCGTCCTCGACGACGTGCCCAACCTGATCAGCCTCGAGGACATCATCAAGGAAGCCAAGGTCCGGGACCTGCCGGTGCTCGGCTGCTGCTGGGGCGCGCAGTTCCTGGCCAAGGTCTTCGGCGGCACGATCATCCGCGACCCCAAGCATCGCGAGGTCGGCACGATCGAAGTCCTGACGACGGAGGCCGCGGGCCGCGACGGATTGTTCAATGATCTGCCGCGCCGGTTCTTCGCCCAGGCCGGCCATACCGATCGCGTCGCCGATCTGCCGCCGGGATCGGTCCTGCTGGCCAGCTCCGTCCTTTGTCCGGTGCAGGCGTTCACTTTTCCGCAGAGCGGCATGTACGGCGTCCAGTTCCATCCGGAGCTCGGCAAGGACGACCTGGTGATGCGGCTGAAGTACTATAAGGAGAACTACGTGAGCGACGGAGCCCCCGTCGAAGAGATCATCAGCGAGCTCAAGGACACTCCGGAAGCGGCCGGCCTGGTGGGCAAGTGGATAGATCGGGTCGTCCTGGCGGGAATGCGATGAATTTGGCCCAACCGGGCCAAATTTCGTGTGGATAATCCGGCCGTTTTTCGATTGAAAAAACGCCGGCCGCTTGGTACGATGAGGATGAACTTCACGACGGCGTTTGCAATGTTTTGGGTCAAGTATTTGGCTTCGGGATCCGCCATCCGTCCGGTCCGATCCGGTCCGGCCGAGAGGGTCCCAGCGGCCGTTCGCCGTCTCTGAACGTTCATCTTTGGGTGGGGCCGCGCCACGGGGCGCCGCCGTTACTCGAGGGTGAATTTCAGGGGCGATGAGTTGCCCGCACTGCGGGCACGCGGTCCAAATGGACACAGCCAAAACTTGGACGCCGATCGTGGGGTTCTTTGTATATATCGGGCAATCGTGTATAGTGACCGGCGCGTCGCGCGCCGGCGCCGAAAAAAAATCCAAAACAGCGGGCTATAGTATAGCGGTAATACACACCCTTGGGGTGGGTGAGTCGGCGGTTCAACTCCGCCTAGCCCGACCAGCAAAGCGCCTCCGCCTTTACGGCGGGGGCGCTTTGCTGTTTGGCACTAGAAGGTGGAGTTGAAGAGAACGCAACTTGAGGGCAAGAACGGGTCTGCTATACTTTTATACATGACCTCACCCGAGCGCGGCGGACCCGGCCGCGAGGAATCACCGGACATCAGGCTCGCGCGCGAGTACCGCGACAAGTATTACCGTACCCAGGCGGAGATCCTGGCAACGTTCAAAGACGAAAAAGACCGCGAGGCCTGGGCCACCGCGCACGCCAAGACCTTTCACGACCTCGCGGCGTCCGACCCGGGGTTCCATGACCTGCTGGTCGCCCCTGAGCCTGACATCCCCGAGATACTTCGGCGCATCGCCGAAAAGGAAGCGGAGGAAAGCGGGGAAAAGGGGACCGATTGACCAGCATCCAGATACGCCAAAAAGCCGGCCCATCGGGCCGGCTGTTTGATGCGCTTGAGGTTTTTGTGCGACAATGGGAGCGATGCCGCGGTTCAGGCCTTGGACTTCGACAGCGTCCGGACGCACCGGGTGCAGACCCGGGCGCGCACGCCGGCGACCGTCCTGGTCTGCAGATTGACCAGCTGGCGCCGCTTGGTGGCGATGTTGGAGTGGCTCCGGGAAACCGCTTGGTTCGGACCGCGGCCGCACAGATCGCAGATTCTCGACATATCTACTCGGCAAGAATTTAGTTCAGCCACAGCAATGTAGCACGGCTCCGGCCCGTTGGCAAGCCCCGGACGGACGCCATCTCATCCGATTATGACCGCTGCCAGCATCATCATTTCCGTACTGGCCCTGCTCATCTCGCTTTCGACCCACGAGTACTGCCACGCCCTGGTCAGCTATCTCCTGGGCGATGCCACGGCCCGGCGATACGGCCGTCTTTCCCTGAATCCGCTGGCCCACATCGACCCGATCGGCACGGTGCTGGTGCCGCTCCTGGGCATCGTCAGCGGCCTGCCGGTGATCGGCTGGGCCAAGCCGGTCCCGTTCAATCCCTACAATCTCCGTTATCACAAGTGGGGCGCGGTCCTGGTCGGTCTGGCCGGGCCGGCGTCGAATTTCCTGGGAGCGGTCATCTACATCCTGGTCCTGAAAGGCGTGCTGACCGCCGGCTTGGCCCTGAACAACCTGCTGGTGCTGTTCCTGGTCCAACTGGTGTTCATCAACGTCGTGCTCGGCCTGTTCAACCTCATTCCCGTGCCGCCGCTTGACGGGGCGAAGCTGCTCGAGACACTGCTGGATTCGCCTAAATACCGGAATTTCCTGCTGTTCCTGGAAACACGCGGTCCCCTGATCCTGCTCCTGATCATTTTCATCGACGCCTATTCGCCGATCTCGGTCATCGGCTCAGTGTTCAACGCCGTTATCGTGGCCATCTTCCGTCTCGCCGGCCTGGGGAATTTGCTCTAATTCGTGCGGTGATATGCCTTTCGGCCCGGCGGATGCCCGGGCCGGCGGCCCTGCCGGTTTTCTCTTGACGCCCAAGGGGCCGCGTGTTAACCTAGGCCAGCGAAACCGCTTCGGCCTTTTTTGTTAACGCCCGACGCAGATACGTGGCTTTTTTGCGCCGGACGTCGAAGACGGCCGGAACGGCGGATTTTTTTAAGGAATCGTCGATCAATTATGCCAACGATGAATCAGCTGATCCGCAAGGGTCGCAAATCGCAGCGGGCCAAGTCCAAGACCCCGGCGTTGACGTTCACGCTCGACACACTGCATCGCCGGAAGACCCTGCTCGACCGGGGCGCGGCCTACAAGCGCGGCGTCTGCGTCAAGGTCACGACCATGACCCCGAAGAAACCGAACTCGGCGCTCCGCAAGATCGCCCGCGTCCGCCTGTCGAACGGCATGGAGGTCACCGCCTACATCCCCGGCGTCGGACACAATCTTCAGGAGCACTCGATCGTCATGATCCGCGGCGGCAGGGTCAAGGACCTGCCTGGCGTCCGCTATCACATCGTCCGCGGCGTCTACGACGCCCAGGGCGTCGACGGCCGGCGCCGCGGCCGCTCCCTCTACGGGGCCAAGGCGCCTAAAAGGAAGTAACCGCTGAACCGATACCCTTATGCGCGGAAAAGCAGCCACTAAGCGCGATATCAAGCCCGACCCCAAGTTCGGCAACGTGACCATCGCCAAGTTCATCAACTACATCATGCGTCGCGGCAAGAAGACCATCGCCCAGACGATCGTCTACGACGCCTTCGACATCATCGCCGAGCGGACCAAGGCGGATCCGCGCGACGTTTTCGACACCGCGGTCAAGAACCTGCAGCCGGCCGTCGAGGTCAAGTCCAAGCGCGTCGGCGGCGCCAACTACCAGATCCCGATCCCGGTGCGCGGCGAGCGGCGCCTGTCGCTGGCTTTCCGCTGGCTGATCGCCGCGGCCGAATCCAAGAAGGGCCGGCCGATGGCCGTCAAACTGGCCGACGAGCTCGTCTCCGCCGCCAACAACGAGGGCGAGGCCATCAAGAAGAAGATGGACGTGCACCGCATGGCTGAGGCGAACCGCGCTTTCGCGCATTTCGCCCGCTAAAGCCTGAAACAGCTCGACAGCGAGCATTCCCATTATGCCCAGACAATTCCCGCTCGACATGGTGCGCAACATCGGCGTGATCGCCCACATCGACGCCGGCAAGACCACCTTCTCGGAGCGCGTCCTCTTCTACACCGGCAAGAAGCACAAGATCGGCGAGGTCCATGAGGGCGAGGCCACCATGGACTGGATGGAGCAGGAGCGCGAGCGCGGCATCACCATCACCGCCGCGGCCACGACCTGTTTCTGGAAGGACCACCAGATCAACCTGATCGACACCCCCGGGCACATCGACTTCACCGTCGAGGTCAAGCGGTCGCTGCGCGTGCTGGACGGCGCGGTCGTCGTCTTCGACGGCGTCGCCGGCGTCGAGCCGCAGTCCGAGACCAACTGGCACTACGCCGACGATTACAGCGTCCCGCGCGTCTGCTTCATCAACAAGCTCGACCGGATGGGCGCCGACTTCTACGCCGACCTGAAATCCATCCATGACCGGCTGACCAAGAACGCCTATCCGCTCTATCTGCCGATCGGCACCGAGGAGAATTTCACCGGCATCGTCGACGTGCTCAACCGCCGGGCCTTCATCTACAAGGACGATCTCGGCAAGGAGATCGACGAGACCGACGTGCCGGCCGACCTGAAGGAGAAGACGGAGATGTACCGGTCCAAGCTGGTCGAGGCCGTGGTCGAGAACGACGAGAAGCTGATGGAGAAGTACCTGGCCGGCCAGGAGATCAGCATCGAGGAGCTGAAGCCGGTCATGCGCAAGGCCGTCATCGGCTTCAAGATCGTCCCGGTCCTCTGCGGCAGCGCCCTGAAGAACAAGGGCATCCAGTTCGTGCTGGACGCCGTCAACGACTACCTGCCGTCCCCGGCCGACCTGCCGCCGACCAAGGCGACCCTGCCGGACAACCCCGAGGTCGTCGTCGAGCGCAAGGCCGACGACAAGGCGCCGTTCGCGGCCCTGGCCTTCAAGATCGCCGCCGACCCCTTTGTCGGCAAATTGGCCTTCTTCCGCGTTTATTCGGGCACCCTCAAGGCCGGTTCCTACGTCCTGAACACCACGACCGGCGACCGCGAACGCGTCAGCCGCATCGTCCGCCTGCACGCCAACTCCCGCGAGGACGTTGACGAGGTGGTGGCCGGCGACATCGCCGCCGCCGTGGGTCTGAAGAACACCTTCACCGGCGACACCCTCTGCGACGAGAACGATCCGGTCCAGCTCGAGCACATCACCTTCCCGACGCCGGTCATCTCGCTGGCCGTCGAGCCCAAGACCAAGGCCGACCAGGAGAAGATGGGCATCGCCCTGCAGAAGCTGGCCGAAGAGGACCCGACCTTCCGCGTCCATACCGACGAGGAAACGATGCAGACCATCATCGAGGGCATGGGCGAGCTCCACCTCGACATCATCGTCGACCGCATGAAGCGCGAGTTCCACGTCGAGTGCAACGTCGGCCGGCCCCAGGTCGCCTATCGCGAGACCATCACCCGCGAGGCCGAGGGCGAGGGCAAGTACATCAAGCAGTCCGGCGGCCGCGGCCAGTACGGCCACTGCTGGATCCGCGTCGCGCCCAAGCTCCGCGGCGAGGGCTTCGAGTTCATCGACGAGGTCAAGGGCGGCGTCATCCCGCGCGAATTCATCCCGGCCATCCAGAAGGGCATCAAGGAGGCCCTCGACCGCGGCGTGGTCGCCGGCTACCAGCTGGTCGACGTCGTCGCCACCGTCTACGACGGCACCTACCACGAGGTCGACTCCAGCGAGGTCGCCTTCAAGATCGCCGGCTCCATGGGTTTCCAGGATGCCTGCAAGAAGGCCGGCCCCATCCTGCTCGAGCCGATCATGAAGATCGAGGTGATCACCCCGGAGCAGTTCATGGGCGACGTCATCGGCGACATCAGCTCGAAGCGCGGACACATCAAGGAGATGCGCGACCGCACCAACATCAAGGTGATCGACGCTTTCGTGCCGCTGGCCGAGATGTTCGGTTACGCCACCCAGCTGCGCTCGATGACCCAGGGCCGGGCCTCTTACTCCATGGAATTCTCCAGTTACGAGCCCGTACCGCCGAACGTCGCCGAGCTGATCAAGGCGGGAAAGACGAAGAAATAAGGCTGAAAATGAACAAAGAGCGGGCTTCGGCCCGCTCTTTTAGATATCCGCCGCGCCGGCGGCATGATATAATCAAGGCAGATGTGCGATAAATCATTACTCATAGGCGTGTCCATATGAAGAACAAATATCTGATCGCCGCCGCGGCCGCGATCGTCATCGTCGCCGCCGGCGTCGTCTGGTGGCAAATGACGCCGCGCCAGCCGGCTCAGCCGGCCGCCCAGCCGGAAGCGGCACAGCAGCCGTCGACGCCGGTTTCCCAGCCGTCGCCCGCCGGCCAGCCGGCCGCGGTCAATGCGCCGGAAGCGCCCGCCGCCGCGTTGCTCACCTCCGTCATCCTGCGCAACGATCCCAAGCTTGGCGACTATCTGGCCGACAACAACGGCCGGACCCTCTATTACTTCGCCAAGGACGCGGACGGCAAGAGCGCCTGCGTGGGCCGCTGTCTGGAGATCTGGCCGTCGTTCCACCTGACCTCGGCCACGGTCGGCGCCGGCGTCGACATGGAGGACTTCGCCGTCATCACCGGCACTGACGGCAACCCGCAGACGACCTACTACGGCTGGCCGCTGTACTATTATTCCGGCGACGCCGCGGCCGGCGACGTCAAAGGCGAAGGCTTCAACGATCTCTGGTACGTCGCCAAGCCCGACTACTCGGTCCTCCTGGCGAACAAGGACAACGCCAACTATCTCGTCGACCAGGCCGGCCGCGCGCTCTACAGGTCCTCCAAGGACGAACCTAACGCCAGCAACTGCACCGGCGTCTGCGCCGAGACCTGGCCGCCGTTCTTCGCCGTCAAGCTGGTCGCGCCGTCGTTCGTCGACCTGGCGCGGTTCGGCCAGTTCGCCCGGCCGGACAAGACCGCCCAGAACAGCTTCGACCGCGCCCCGCTGTATTACTACGCGCGGGACGCCGCCCGCGGCGACACGCTCGGCCAGGGCGTCAACAACGCCTGGTCAACGATCGACCCGCTGGCCGCCCCGCCGCGCTAGATCCGCTGACAGAAAAAAGCGGCTTCGGCCGCTTTTTTCGTGCCCCATTCGCCGGTCGAGCCGCTTGACATTACGCAGTTTTCCATTAAGATGTTCCCGTTATGAATCCCGAGCTGATCAGCAGGGTGGTAGAACTTATCGGCAGGCACGGCGACCGCGTGGTGCTGGCCGATCCGCAGAGCGGCAAGGCCGTCATGGTCATGGACCTGAAGGCCTATGAAGCGCTGGTTTCAGGCCAGAAGGCCGATCCGCCGGCCGCAGCTCAAACGGCCATGCCGGTGGCGCTGCCGATCGAGACCCCCGCGCCCGCCAAGCCAGCCAAGATCGCCCAGAAAACCGCTGTGCGCAGCGTAGTTTCCGTGACGGCAGCCAAACCAGAACCCATTGCCACGGATGAGCCGCTGGCCGACTTGACACAGGAAGAGCTGCTGGATAAGATAAACCGCGAAATCGGGGCCTGGAAAACCGCTCAGGAAAGCAAAAGAACCCAGGAATTGCAGTCCGCGGCTCAGAACGTGACGCAATTCCAGGTCACCAAGGCTTTCGAAGAGGAA
The DNA here is from genome assembly GCA_037916205.1 of Vicinamibacterales bacterium. Taxonomy (GTDB): domain Bacteria; phylum Patescibacteriota; class Patescibacteriia; order SG8-24; family SG8-24; genus JBAIWZ01. The sequence goes on from JBAIXY010000074.1 coordinate 20,356, forward strand.
GAGCGGTTCTACCTTGAACCGATAGAATAAGCCGGCCGTCCGGTTGGGACCAACCAGGGAACGGCGGGCTTGCCAACTGCGTCGGTCCAGGTATATACTGCCCTTTACCTTGCGTAATATAACCCAATAAATCATTAAGTCATCCGGCCTGTTCTTTGGGACAGTGTTCACGGATCGCTCACTCAACACTATGGCAGAGGTCAAGAAATTCGAGCGGACCAAGCCCCACGTCAACGTCGGCACCATCGGCCACGTCGACCACGGCAAGACCACGCTCACGGCGGCCATCCTTCAGGTTCTGAGGGCGGCCGGCAAAGTCGCGCAGGACAAGAAGATCGATGATCTGGACAAGGCTCCTGAATCCAAGACCCGCGGCATCACCATCGCCACGGCCCACACCGAGTACGAGTCCGACAAGCGCCACTACGCGCACGTCGATTGCCCTGGGCACGCCGACTACATCAAGAACATGATCACCGGCGCCGCCCAGATGGATGGCGCGATCCTGGTGGTTTCGGCCGCCGACGGCCCCATGCCGCAGACCCGCGAGCACATCCTGCTGGCCAGCCAGGTCGGCGTGA
>JBAIXY010000075.1:0-21349 GCA_037916205.1 Vicinamibacterales bacterium
AGGTCGAAATATTCGGACTGGTGCTTGCCGCCGATGGCCTTGACGAACAGGGCGTAGGTCCGGGCGGCGGCCACCAGGGCCTTCTGGTACTCGTAAGGCGAACCGTTGGAGGTCTCGGCCAGGCCGCGCAGGTAATCTTCGACCGGCAGTTCCTCCATCACCCAGAGTTTGTCCGTGGCCCGGGTGTAGAAGACCTCGAGGGTCCCGCGGAAACGGTTGAAGTTGATCGACGTGTCCCAGGAGGGCCGGTTATCGAGGCTGGTTATCTCGAAGATCGTCACGGCCGGATCGACAGGCTTGAAATGGACGTGCTTGCCGGTGACGAAACTGAAACTCCCGTTCCTGACCGTGTACTGGCGCGCCGCGAAATCGAAGGTCGTGGTCGTCGTACCGGACAGTTTGGCGATCTCCCGGTCGTCGCCGTCGATCAGCGCGTACTGTCCGGCGCCGTTGATGGTCACCGGCCGCGTCGTGTAGAAAAGACCGATGCGGATGTCCGGCCCGCGCGGGCCCGAGACCGCCAGTGCCGGATCGGACGACGGCGCGACGGCGGAAGGCGCGCTGCCGCTAGTCACCTGGATCGGGATCTCGATGTCACCGCCCTCGATCGGCTCGTCGCCGGCTTCGAGGACGAAGCGCGCCACGTAGGCGCCGTTGATCTTGGGCGCCGCCACCGTGAAATCCATGAGCGCCAGGCCGCCCGGCTTGACCTCGTAGGACGAGAGCTTGGCCACGGCTTCTTGCTGCCAGGATGCATGACGGAAAGTGTAAGCGTTGCCCGGCTCGGCCTTGAGCGTCAGCTTGGCCTGGCCGTCGCGCAGCCAGGGGACCCGGCCCACGTTCTTGAATCCGACGCGGAAGGTCTTGGTCTCGCCGCCGGCCAGGCTCAGTTCGCGGTCGCTGACCAGGAGTTTCAGGGCCTTGTAGCCGGCCGCCGCCTTCGGCTCGGCGGAAGCGGCATAACTGACGGCGAGCGAAGCCGTCGGCGCCGCGCGCACGTCGATATCCACGCTGAATTTGCCGCCGGGGATCCAGGCCAGGCTTTCGGCGGCCAACGCGAAGGTCTCAATGTAATGCCCCGTCTGCAGCGGCGCGAACAGGGTAAAGCTGATACGGCCGATCTGTCCCGGCTTGACCTCGGTCTCGGTCAGCCTCGCCGGCTGCTTGTCGTTCTGCCAGGAGGCGTCGGCGAACGGGCTCTGGCGGTACTTCGGATCGAAAGTGTAAATGGAGACGAAATTGGCGCCTTCAGCCCGCCAGGTCTGCGAACCCGTGTTCTTGAAACCGATGGTGAAGGTCGCCGAAGCGCCCGGCGCAAGCTGCAGCGTCCTGGCCGAACGGATCATCTCCTGGGCGGACCAGGGCGGCGCGGCTGCCGAGACCGCCGGCGCGAAGGCAAAAAAGGCCGTAATAATTAAAAAAACCGCGGTCGTTCTGTAAGGCGCGGTTGCTCGGCGGCAAGGCGTCGTCCGTGACGCCTTCAAACCATCCCGGTCGAGGAGTTTTGCCGCTGCGGCTCGCATAAATGTTTTTGTTTTTGCCTCCTCTTTGCTTTAATTCTACCGCGGCGCGGCCCTCCCGTCAAAGCGGATTTAGGCTCGCCGTGATATAATTTTCCCTGAACTCCCAGCGGGCCGCCACGCCGCCGCTTTTCCGTCGGCCGGCGCCCGCCAAACCGCATGTCCCTGACCAGATCCATCGCCGGCAGCACCGTCATCCAGGTCGCCGGAAAATTCATCGGCACGCTGCTCGGCATTTTGACCGTGGCGGTGATGACCCGCCATCTCGGTCGAGCCGGCTACGGCCAGTTCACCACGGCGGTCTCCTTCCTGCAGTTCTTCGGCATCCTCGTCGACTTCGGGCTGTCGCTGACGCTGATCAGGATGATCTCGGAGAAGGACGCGGACGAGCCGCGCATCGCCTCGAACATCTTCACGCTGCGTCTGGTCTCGGCCGCGGTCTTCTTCGGCGCTTCGGCGCTGCTGGCGCTGCTCTTCCCCTACCCGGCGATCATCAAAGCGGGCATCGCCATCGCTTCGCTGTCCTTCCTGTGCATCTCGCTCTCTCAGGTGATGGTCGGCGTTTACCAGAAGCACCTGGCCGTGGGCACGGCCGCGCTGGCCGAGGTCGTCGGCCGGACCGCGCTCCTCGTCGGGGTCTACGTCGCCTTCGGCCTGGGCCGCGGACTGCTGGCCGCGCTGGCCATCCTGGTCGTGAGCAACGCCATCCAACTCGGCCTGCTCGTCGCCGGAGCCCGCCGGTTCGTCCGCCTGCGTCTGTCCTTCGACGGCGGCCTCTGGAAGGAGATCGTCCGCCAGAGCTGGCCGATCGGCGTGTCCATCGCCTTCAACCTGGTCTATCTCAAAGGCGACGTCATCGTGCTCTCGCTGGTCCGTACCCAGTCGGAGGTCGGCCTCTACGGCGCTTCTTATAAGATACTCGACGTGATCACCGTGGTGCCGACGATCTTCATGGGCCTGGTCATGCCGGTGCTGGCCGCATCCTGGTCGTCCGGCCAGCGGAGCGAGTTCGTCCGGCGGCTCGGGCGCGCGTTCGATTTCGTCTCGCTGCTGGCGCTGCCGCTCATGGTCGGCACCTTCGCCGTGGCCGCCGACCTGATGGCCTTCATCGCCGGTCCCGATTTCGCCGCCGCCGGCCAATACCTCCGGATCCTGATGCTCGCGGGCGGCATGGTCTTCTGGAGCGCCCTCTTCGGCCACACGGTCGTGGCCATGGGCCTGCAACGGCGGATGATCTGGGGTTACGCGGCCGATGCCGTGCTGTCGCTGGCGCTCTACCTGATCTTCATCCCCCGCTACGGCGCCGCGGCCGCCGCCTGGGTGACCTTCTTCTCCGAGACCTTCATGGCCATCGCCACGGCCGCCGTCGTCCTGATAGCCGTCCGGGCCCTGCCCCCGGCCAGGACCTTTTGGCGCGCGGCGGCCGCAAGCCTCGGCATGCTGGCCGTGCTGTACTTGCTGGGTCCGGCGCACGTGCTGATCCGCGTCGCGGCCGGCATGGTCTCCTACGCGGCCTTCCTGTACCTGTTCGGCGGCGTCACCAAAGAGACCTTGGCGACGCTGCGCCGGACGGCCGCCGCCACTCCGGTATGAGCGCCGCCGCTTGGTACGCCATCCTGCTGTTCGCTGCCGCCGCCCTGTTCCTGGCCCTGTGCTTGTGGAAGCGGTCCGCGGCCGTCGCCGTTTTCGCCGCCCTGCTGCCGACCTATCTTCTGCGTTTCACCATCCCGCTCCAGTTGATCGTTCCCGGCGCGCCGGCCCTGCCGACCACCCTGCTGGAGATATTTTTTCTGGAGCTGTTCGGCGTCTGGCTGTTCACCGACGGCATGAAAAAAGGCGCCTGGGCGCCGCTCGGCCGCTGGGCCGCGCCGACCATGCTTCTGCTGCTCGGCGCCACCATCGGCGTCCTGGTCTCGCCGGACCTGCGGGCCGCTGCCGGACTTTGGCGGGCTTACTTCATAGAGCCGGTCCTGTTCTTCGTCGTCTTCGCTTCGGTCATCCGCACTGACGAGCAGCGCCGCGGCGTGCTCATCGGCCTGGCCGCCTGCCTCTATGTAGTCGGCCTCGCCGCCGTCTACCAGAAACTGACCGGCTTCGGCATACCCGATCCCTACTGGCAGGCCGAGGCGACCCGGCGGGTGACCGCTTTCTACGGCTACCCCAATGCCATCGGCCTGTTCGCCGCGCCGGTGATCGTCCTGCTGGCCGGCTGGTCGGCCGGACTGTTCTTCTCTCCGGCGCGCCGGATGCGTCCGGTCTCGCTGCTGCCGCTCGCCGTCGCGGCCCTCGGCCTGTCCGCCTGTCTCTTCGCCGTGTCCAAGGGCGCGCTCATCGGCGCCTTCGCCGGACTGGCCGTGCTCGGCCTGCTGATCAAGCGCCTGCGGGCCGCCGCGCTCGTCGCGGTCATCGCCGGCTGCCTGGCGGTCCTGCTCTACCCGCCGGCGCTGCACCTGGCCTCGAACATCTTCGCCCTGCGCGATGAATCCGGATCCGTGCGCGGCATCGTCTGGAGCGACACGATCAGGATGCTCGCCGACCACCCGGTCTTCGGCGCCGGACTCTCCGGCTACCAGCAGATCGTCGCCCCCTACCACGAGGCCAAATACATCGAGATCTTCATGTACCCTCACGACCTGGTCCTGAACTTCTGGAGCGAGACCGGGGTCATCGGACTGGCCGGCTTCGTCTGGCTGACGATCGTGCTGTTCATCGGGGCCGCGCGGCAGATGCGCCGGCGTCCCGGCGAGTGGCTGCCCCCGGCCCTGCTGGCCGGCTTGGTCGCCGTCGTCGTCCACGGGCTGGTGGACGTTCCTTATATGAAGAACGACCTGGCCATGCTCTTCTGGATCCTGGCCGGACTGATCTGCAGCCTGGCCGCCGAGCCGCTTAAAAAGAAGGTCAAGGGAGTGGACGAAAAGGCCAAGGCGTGATATTTTGCGGAAGCAAAAATGCATCAATGTGACCAGGGCGGAGAGGTGCCTGAGCGGTCGAAAGGGACGGTCTCGAAAACCGTTGTACCCGCAAGGGTACCGTGAGTTCGAATCTCACCCTCTCCGCCTTGGTCACATTTTTTATTAGGTGCGTGAACGGGTCGGCTGCTCGCGACTCGCGGCGCGACCTCTCCGCTCCAAGATCCAGCTTATGAAAAAGGCCAAAAACAACTTCACGAAAGAGGACCTGCGGGAGGCTCTCCGTGCCATAACCTCGATGATCGGCAAGATCGGCAAGGCACAAAAACATCTTGATCGAGGAACTCCACAGTGGACGCTTGCCAAAAACAGGCTCCGAGCGCTCCGCATAGCGTCAGCACTGATAAAGAGATCATCGAGATAGCGGGGACAGAAAAAAGCGGCTGCCGAAAGCGGCCGCTTTTTGAAACCCGAAAACGGCGACCGGCTGGGGATGAACGCGACAAGATTTTCTAGTATGATTCAAAAGTTAACCATCGCGTAAATAATCTATGGGTCGTCCAAAGATACGACATATATTCTTGCCGCTGTTCATCATCACTCTCACCTGTCTCGGCCTGACCGCCGCGCCGGCGACGCGGGCCGCCTCCCTGGCCGGCGTGGCTTTCCCGGCGGCCTACGAAGGCGCCGGCGCCTACACCATCTACGATTGTTCCAACAAATGCGGCACCGGCATGTTCGCCGTCGAGAACTGCGACCCGAACAAATGCGACGCCTGTCCTTGGCCCCAGACCAAGATCACCGCGACGCTCACGGCGGCCAAAGGCATCACCGTGACGGTCTGGCACGCCTGCGCGGAAAAGAACACCTGTTCCGTGGCCGGGAACGATCCGAATGGCTGCTCGGAGATCCTGTCGGGCACCTACGATTCTTTCTCCCTCAAGTTCGACCTCCAGAGCGGCGTCGGCCCCGCGGGCGCGCTGACCTGTTACGGCGACGGGTCCATTGACAGCGAGACCATCACCATCGCCGGAATCTCCTGCAAGACCAAGAAAGGACAGCCGGCACTGGACGTACCTGGCGGCATCACGCTCAAACGGACGAGCGCCGACGTCGGGGCGCAGTTCTCCGGCATGAACGGCGAGGTCGAGGTCTGGCTGCCGGGCACGCCGCCGGACGCCTGGAAACTGGCCAAGCTCGACACGCCGCTGCCGGTCGGAGCGCGCGTCCGGACCGCCGAGGACAGCAGCTGCATCATCGGCTTCGGCGACATGTCGACGTTCGTGATGAAGCCGGAAACGATGATCGAGATAAACACCCCGCCGGGCAAGGACAACAAGATCCAGCTGATCTCCGGCGACGTCTGGATCAACTTCAAGAAGATGTTCAAGGACGGGTCGATGGACGTGCAGATGAACCAGGCTGTGGCCGGCATCAAAGGCACGACCCTTGTGGTCTCCGACGACGGCCAGACCTCGACGCTCAAGGTGATCGAAGGGTCGGTCGAGTTGACGGCCAAGGCCGGCGGCAAGACCGAAACGGTGAACGCGGGAGAAAGCCTGTCGGCCACGGCGACCGGATTCGCGGCCAAAGGAACGTTCGACGCCGCGGCCGAATCGGCGGCCTGGCAGAAACTGCGGGAACCGGCGTCTGCCGCTGCCGGCACGGCCGCGCCGGCAGGCGCCGCGGGCTCCCGACCGGGCGCCGCGCCCTGGATGTACGTCGCCGTCGGCCTGGTCATGGCGGCCATAGCCGCCTTCGCCGCTTTCGTGATCTTCGGCCGCAAGAAACGGCCGAACAGATAGGCGCTGCCGCCGAACAAAAACCAATGGCGCGGCGCCGATCGTGTCGCCGCCGGCTGCGCGGCCCGCCGTTTTAGTTCGTTGACACGGGCCGCGAGGTCGCCTAACATCGTCCCATGCTCATTCGGAACCTGGACACTGCCGGTCGCGTGATCGCGCCCGGCGATACGAAACGGCTGAAGTCCGGCCTGGTCGTCTTGAAACCCGGCGAGAGCGTCGGCGAGCACGTCACCGCCGGCCGCGAGGAAGTGATCATCGTCCTCGAAGGCGAGGCGGCGGTCACCGACGAGGGCCAGGTTGCCCGCGTTGCCGCCGGACAGCTGGCCTACATCGCGCCCGAACGCCGACACAACGTCAGCAACCCCTCCCAGCGGCTTCTCCGCTATCTCTACATCGTCACGCCCGTCTGAGCCGCCGCCGGGCGTTTTTTTATCTGCCAAGGCCGGGGGTTCACGCGGCCGCCATTAGCGGGTACGATGTCCCTACTATGTCCAACGCCAAAGAGAGCGTCGCCTTAAGTTCCGTCCTGGCCGGCGCCGGCCTGACCCTGACCAAGTTCGTGGTCGGCGTCCTGACCGGCAGCCTCGGCATCATCTCCGAAGCCGCCCACTCGCTGCTCGACCTGGCCGCCGCGGCCATGACCTGGTTCGCCGTCCGACACGGCGACCGTCCGGCCGACGAGCGCCACCACTATGGCCACGGCAAGATCGAAAGCGTTTCCGCGCTGATCGAGACCGGACTGCTTTTCCTGACCAGCGCCTGGATCATCTACGAGTCGGTCAAGCGCCTGGTCTTCGGCGGCGTCGAGGTCGAGGCCACCTGGTACGCCTTCGCCGTGGTCATCGGCGCCATCGTCGTGGACGTCTCCCGCTCGCGCGCCCTGTACAAGGTCGCCCGCGCGACCAAGAGCCAGGCGCTCGAAGCCGACGCCCTGCATTTCAGTTCCGACATCTGGAGCTCGGCCGTGGTCCTGGCCGGCCTGGTCTTCGTCAGGCTCGGCATCAACGGCGCCGATGCCGTCGCCGCGGTCGGCGTGTCGATCTTCGTCGCCGCCGCCGGCTGGCGCCTAGGCCGCCAGACCATCGAGGTCCTGGTCGACACGGCGCCTCACGGGGTGCCGGAGCAGGTCCGCCGGCTCGCCGCCGGCGTCGAGGGCGTCGTCGGCGTGGAGCGCCTGCGCGTCCGGCCGCTCGGCGCCGGCGCCCACATCGAGCTGGCCGTCCAGGTCAGCCGCACCTACTCGCTGGCCCGGGCCAAGGAGATCACCCGCCGCGTCGAACAGGAGATCGAGAAGCACATCCCCGGCTCCGACGCCGTGGTCCAGGCCAAGCCCGTCCAGCTGACCAGCGAGACAATAGTCGAAACGATCCAGGCCCTGGCCGCCCGCCACGGCGCCGCGGTCCACGACGTCATCGTCGACAGCCTGGACGACCGGCAGTACGTGAGCTACGACCTCGAGGTGACCGACAACCTGACGGTCCGGGAAGCCCACGAACTGGCCTCGAAATTCGAACAGGCGGTCAAGGACGAGATCGGCGACGTCGAACTCAATTCGCACATCGAGCCGCTCAAGAAGGAGGCCATCCTCAGTTCGAACGTCAGCGAGGAGGAGATGGGGCGGGTGCTGGCGGCCATCGGCGAGACCGACCGCGAGGTCAGCGAGATCAGCGACATCCACAACGTCCTGGTCAGGAAGATCGGCGAAAAGTTCTTCGTTTCGCTGCACTGCCTGGCGCCCGGCGAATTCTCGATCGATACCGTGCACAACGCCGCCAGCCGCTTCGAATACCTGATGAAGGACAAGATGAAGGACATCAAGCGCGTGGTCATCCACGTGGAGCCCAAATAACTGAAACCGCGGACATGGCCCAGAAACGCCGGCTGATCCTCGCCTCGACCTCTCCCCGCCGCCGAACTATCTTGGCCAAAACAGGCCTCATTTTTGAGGTCGTCGGCAGCGATTACGAGGAAGACATGACTCAAAAACTGCCGCCGCGGTTGCTGGCCGAACGCCTGTCGCTGGGAAAAGCCGAGGCGGTCGCCGCCAAGCATCCCGGAGCCGTGGTCCTCGCGGCCGACACCATCGTGGTCCTGGACGACCAAGTGCTGGGCAAGCCTGGAACGCCCGGGCGGGCGGGCGCCATGCTGGCCGACCTGTCCGGCCGGACCCATTCCGTGATCACCGGCTTTACCGTCCGCTGCGACGACGAACGGGCGAGCGTGACCGGGTCGGTCGTGAGCGTCGTGCTTTTCCGCCGCCTGACCGGGGCGCAGATCGACAGCTACGTGGCCACCGGCGAGCCGCTGGACAAGGCCGGCGCCTACGCCATCCAGGAACGGGGCGGCGAACTTGTCGAAAATGTCCTGGGAGATTATCTTAACGTCGTCGGCCTGCCGCTCGGCGCCGTGCTCGAGGTCCTCTCGGGCTTCGGCATCGTACCAGGCCGCGAACTCCCATGAGCCTCACCGACAGCATCATCATCGTCGCCGGCCTGGCCTTGTTCGAGATCGTCTCGAGCGTGGACAACGCCGTGGTCAACGCCGACGTGCTCTCGACCATGTCGCACAAGGCGCGGCACTGGTTTTTGTTCTACGGCATCCTGATCGCCGTTTTCCTCATTCGCGGCCTGCTGCCGCTCGTCATCGTCTACCTGTCCAACACGTCGATCGGCATCGTCGGCGCTTTTACCGCCACCTTCAGTTCGGACGAGTCGGTCCGCCAGGCCATCGAAAGCCAGAAGCCGGTCCTGCTGGCCGGCGGCGGCATCTACCTGGTCTATCTCTTCCTTTACTGGCTGTTCATGGAGACGAAAGAATACGCCTTCTTCCTGGAATCGTACGTGCATCGCCGGCTCTCCTTCTGGTTCTACGCCGCGGTCTCGATCATGCTGCTGGTCGTCATCTGGATCGCCCAAAAGATCGACCCGGCCATCGCTTTCGGCGCCGTGGTGGGCTCGACCGCTTTCTTCATAACCAACGGCTTTAAGCACAACGCCGAGGCAAAGGAGAAAGAGCTTCACAGCCAGAGACTCTCGGATATCAGCAAGATCGTTTATCTCGAGCTCCTGGACGCCACCTTCTCGGTGGACGGCGTGCTGGGCGCTTTCGCTTTCACCATCTCGGTGCCGCTCATCCTGCTGGGCAACGGCCTGGGCGCCTACATCGTCCGTTATTTCACCATCCACGGCATCACGACGGTCAAAAAATACCGCTACCTGAAGAACGGCGCCATGTACTCCATCGGCCTGCTCGGCCTGATCATGCTGGTCGAGAGTTTGGGCCGGGAAACCCCGGTCTGGCTGCCGACAGCCATCACCTTTGCCATAGTCGGCCTTTTCTTCTGGCTTTCACGCCGCGCCCTGATAGCGGAAAAGGTCCTGGAGCCTTGAACAAAGCGCAAAACGGCCAATGGCGCCATCGGCCGTTTTTTTGATATAATCCTTGTGCCGTAATCACCCATAAATATGCGAAAAACACTCCCGCTTTCGTTGCTCGCCGCTTCCCTGATCCTTTCCGGGGCCGGCTGCCTCAATCTCGGTCCCGCGCCGGTCAGCATGACGCCGGTCACCCTGACCTACTGGCGGACGGAGGACGACCCGGCGGCCATGAACGAACTGATCACGGCCTACCAGAAGGTCCATCCGAACATCAAGATCGACTACGTCAGGATGGCCACAGAAAATTACGAGCAGAAGCTCCTCGAGGCCTTCGCCGAGGACCGGGCGCCGGACATGTTCAGCGTCCCCAACACCTGGCTGCCCGCCTGGAAGTCCAAGCTCCTGCCCATGCCGCCGGAAACGACCATCCCGACGCAGACCGTCAATCAGCAGAAGAAGATCGTCGTCGTCAACAAGAAGACGCCGACCATCACCGTCCGGGAGATGCGCAACACCTTCGTCGAGGCCGTCGTCAGCGACGTGGTGATGCAGGGCCCGTCGGTCAATCCGGGCGGCCAGCCGACCGACCGGATCTACGGCCTGCCGCTCTCGGTGGACACGCTCGCCCTCTACTACAACAAGGACCTGCTCAAGATCGCCAACATCGAGGCGCCGCCGGCCACCTGGAGCGACCTGCTGGGCCAGTCCGAGAAGATGACGATCCTCGAGGATGACGTCGTCAAGCAGGCCGGCGCGGCCATCGGCGGGGCCGGCAACGTGCGGCATTACACCGACATCCTCTCCGCGCTGATGATGCAGAACGGCGCCCAGATGGCCGCCGATGACGGATCCATCACGTTCGCGCAGTATCCGCCCGGCGAGACCTACAAGCCGCAGCCGCCCGGCGTCGAGGCCCTGAAATTCTACATCAGCTTCGCCGTGCCCGGGACCGAGAACTACTGCTGGAACAAGGACATGCCCGATTCCCTGGACGCCTTCGTCACCGGCAGGGCCGCTTTCTACTTCGGCTTCCCCTACGACTCGCAGCTGATCGCCATGCGGGCGCCCAAACTGAATTTCGCCGTCGCCAAGCTGCCGCAGGTCAACCTGAGCAAGGTCGTCAACATCGCCCAATTCCCGGTCGAGGTGGTCTCCGGCAAGACCAAGCACGCCAATGAGACCTGGGACTTCCTCCAGTTCATCACCCAGCAGGACAACGTCTCGAGCTTCCTGGCCGCGGCCAAACGGCCCACCGCGCTCCGCGCCCTGATCAAGGAGCAGTCAACCAATCCGGAGGTCGGGCCGTTCGCCGACCAGCTGCTCACGGCCAAGACCTGGTACAAGGGCATCAATTACGCCAAGGCCGAACAGGCTTTCACCTACATGATCGATTTCCGGCCGAGCCGGGAGCGGCCCGAGTACCTGACCGCGGTCAGCGAAGCCGCTGCGATGGTCAGTGATACGCTTTACTGACCCCGGAAGGCTGGCCGAAGCTGCCGGCCTTCTTTAAATAACCTTTAGTTTAGCCTATAATCATCTGGTATGAAGATCAGAAAAGCGATCATACCCGTCGGCGGACTCGGCACCCGGTTCCTGCCGGCCACCAAGGCCCAGCCTAAAGAGATGCTGCCGGTCGTGGACAAGCCGGTCATCCAATACATCGTCGAGGAGGCCGTGGCCGCGGGCATCGAACAGATCATCTTCGTCACCAGCCACACCAAACGGGCCATTGAGGACCATTTCGACCGCAATTTCGAGCTGGAATACCGGCTCCAGGAGGCCAAAAAGATGGACCTGCTGGAGATGGTCAAGGACCTTTCCGGCATGGCCTCTTTCGCTTACGTCCGCCAGCGGGAGCCGCTGGGCGACGGCCACGCCATCCTGGAAGCCGCCCACCTCATCGGCGAGGAACCGGTGGCGGTCATGCACGGCGACTACATCATCAATTCCAGCGAACCGGGCATCGGCCAGCTGATCCGCGTCTACGAGAAATACCGGGACGGCGTCATCGGCGTCCAGCGCGTGCCCAAGGAGCAGATCAACAAGCACGGCATCGTCAAAGGCACCAAGGCCGGCGACCTGCTGCTCGAGATCACCGGCCTGGTCGAGAAACCGAAGCCGGAGGAGGCGCCGTCGGATCTCGGCATCAAGGGCCGCTACATCCTGACGCCGGAGGTCATGGCGGAACTGCGCCGCGTGCCGCGCGGACCGGACGGCGAGATCCGGCTGATCGACGGCTTCAAGGGCCTGCTCGGACGCCAGTCGATCTACGCCCGCGAGATCGTCGGCGACATGTACGACTGCGGCAACAAGCTCCAATACCTGATCGCCCAGGTCGAATACGGACTCAAGCATGAGCTCAACAAGGGCGGCGAATTCGCCTCGTTCCTGAGAGGCCGCTGCGCCGGGCTGCCGGGCGGGGCCAAGACGGGGCGCGCCCGCCGGACGGCAAAACGCTGAACTATGAAACGAGAACAGGCCAAGATGGCATCGAACAACGATCGAACGCCGGCCGCCCGGCTGGGCTCGCGGCTCCTGCTGGCCGGCGCCGTCGGCCTGCTCGTCCTGACCGGCTTCGGCTGCAAGGGCGTCAGCCAGGAAGTGGCCCAGCGCTCGCAGCCGATGACCCTCAAGTACTGGACGGTGTACGACGACGAGGCCGCCGTGCAGCCGATCATCGCCGCCTACCGCGGCCTGCATCCGAACGTCAACATCGAATATCGGCGTTTCCGTTACGACGAATACAAGAACGAGATCCTCAACGGGCTGGCCGAGGACCAGGGACCGGACATCTTCAGCATCCAGAGCACCTGGATGCGGGAGTGGCAGCCGCGGCTCACGCCCGTGCCCGCGGTCATGACCCTGCCCTTCCGCGAGATCCAAGGCACGATCAAGAAAGAAGCGGTGACCGTGCTCCATCAGGTCCCGGGCATCACGCTGAAACAGCTGGCCAACGATTACGTCGACGTCGTCTCGAGCGACGTGGTGGTCCCGACCGAACAAGCCGACCCGCGGGCGCCGCTCATCCCGAGGATCTACGGCCTGCCGATGTCGATGGACATGCTGGTGATGTACTACAACCGCGACATGCTCAACGCCGCGGGCATCGCCGAACCGCCGACGCACTGGAAGGAGTTCCAGGACGACGTCAAGAAGATCACCAAGCTCGACACCACCGGCGCGATCATCCAGCCGGCCGCGGCGCTGGGCACGGTCGACAACGTCGAACGGGCGGTCGACATCCTGTCCCTGCTCATGATGCAGAACGGCACGGTCATGACGGCCGAGGACGGCACGGCCGTCTTCGACAAATACACGCCGGAAACGACCGGGCAGCCCCTGCCGCCCGGAGCCGTGGCCCTGGTCTTCTACAACGATTTCGCCAATCCGGAAAAGGAGGTCTATACCTGGAACAACAAGATGCCGGACTCGCTCCAGGCTTTCGCCGAGGGCAAGGTCGCCTTTTTCTTCGGGTATTCATACCATCTGCCGACGATCCGCGAGATGAACCCGAAGCTCAATTTCGGGATCACGGCTTTCCCCCAGATCGAAGGCAATAAACCCGTCAACTACGCCAATTATTGGGTCAATGTCGTGTCCAAAAAGACCAAGCACGCCGATGAGGCCTGGGGCTTCGTCCAGTTCATGGCCGCGGCTGACCAGGCCCAGCGCTATCTGGCCGCCTCGCACATGCCCACGGCGCTGCGCAGCCTGATCAACGGCCAGCTCGAGGATGAGGACCTGTCGGTCTTCGCTTCAGAGGTGCCTACGGCGAAAAGCTGGTATCATGGGGTGGATGCGACCGCGGCCGAACAGGCTTTCCAGGAGATGATCGGCCAGATGCTTTCCGGAGAAAGCGACCCGAAGAAGATAATCGAATTGGGAGCGACCAAAGTCAATCAAACCATCAAGTGATATGAACATGCCCAGGAAAGCCATTCGTACGGCGGCCGCCGGCGCCGCCGCGTCGATCGCCTTGTTCATGGTCCTGGCGGCGGCCGGCCTCTCCGTACTGCCGGCCCAGGCCCAGACCTCCTGCTCCAAGAGCTCCTGCAGCCCGAACCAGTCGTGCTGCGCCGGCATGGCCTGCGTCAACGGCAAGTGCGAGACCCAGGCCACGCCCTGGTTCCGCATCGTTCCCGAATGCGCCACGGTCAAAGGCGAGTTCGGCAAGGCGCCGCCCGTGCCCTCGCTGGTCTGCGCCCTGCAGACCTTCGGCAACATCGCCATGCTGATCCTGGGCATCACCGGCAGCATCGCCCTTCTGATGTTCGTCTATGGCGGCTTCCTGATGATCACTTCGGCGGGCAAGGCCGAACAGGTCAGCAAGGGCAAGACCGTCCTGACCAACGCGGTCATCGGCATCATCATCATCATGACCTCGGGCATGATGGTCCAGTACGCCATGACCCAGATCGGCGTCAAGCAGCAGACGTCCATCGGCATGTCCTGCAAGAAGGACAACAACGAGATCGGCATCACCGTGCAGAAATTCGACGGTTCGTTCGCCTGCGTCAAGGGCTGCGGCGAACTGGCCGCCTTCCACTGCGTCAACGTGAACACCGAGAAGGGCCTGTACTGCATCCCCAATCTCTGTCCGGGCAAACGCGACGAGATGTGCTGCTACCAGCCCGAATAACGGCGGTTAACCGCACCGATCTATGAACCGAATCGGCAGCCGATCAACAAAACAGCCGTTCGCGGCCTGGCTCAGGAGCGCGCCCCTGCCGGTGCTGGTCTTTGCCTCCCTCTGCCTGTTCGGCTGGGCCGGCCCCGCGACCGCCAAGGACGCCGGCACCTGCAACTGCTCCGTCGAGGTGCCTTCGCAGACCGCGAGCGGCGAGACCGAGACCCATACCTACAGCGACTGCGCTTACAGCCAAACCGATTGCCGTCAGGTCTGCGAAAGCGCTCTCGGCGGCCTGCCGGGCATCACCAGTTCGGATCAGGTCAAGGACGAATTCTGCGAGACGTGCTCCATGAGCTGCGCCCGGTTGGAGGGCAGCCCGGCGACCTTCGGAGGGCAGGAGGCCACTAAGGGCCAGGTGACCCAGCCGTTCAAACAGTACTCCCTCCAAAACCCGCTGGCCGCCCAGAGCGTGCCCGACCTCATCGGCCGGGTCGCCCGGATCCTGATGGGGCTGGTCGGGACCTTCGCGCTGCTCATGTTCGTCTACGGTTCGTTCCTTTGGCTGACCTCGCAGGGCAATACCGAACAGGTCCAGAAGGGCAAACAGGTCTTCACCTGGGCCGTCATCGGCCTGATCGTGGTCTTCAGCGCTTACATCGTCCTCAGGCAGGTCTTCAGCACCATCGGCGCTTCGGACTGAGCGCGCAGCTGACCTGACAGCTCGATAATTAGCACCGCATATGGCCAACGAAGCCCCAACCAAGCTTACCGACAAGTTAAAACCGACCCTGCTGATATTGGCGGCCGTCGCCGCGGCAGTAGCCATAAACATGCTGCTGCCTCAGATCTCCATTGCCGAGGGCGAAAAGGTGATACCCAAGGAAAGCCCCAAGCTCACGGCTCCGGGCCCATCGGTCGGCATGCCCCTGCCGTTGGCCGGCGTTTCGCTTCAAGGTCTGGCCGGCCGTGTCATCAAGACCGTTCTCGGCCTCTCCGGCGTCGTGGCCCTGATCATGTTCATCTACGGCGGGGTCATGTGGATGACGGCCGCCGGCAACGAAGAAAGGCTGAAAAAAGCCAAAAATACGCTGGTCTGGTCGACCATAGGCTTGATAGGCCTATTCGGTTCCTATACGCTGGTCAGCTTCGTTATCAACGCCCTGTCGCCTTTGGCCAAGTAAGGGTTCCATTTTCGCGGATAATCCAGTAAAATGGACATATCCTGTTAAATTGTGGATTTTATCCACAAATTGAAAGGGGGTGAACAACATGAATAAGAACCTGAAGAAAGTCGCCGTCGGCGCCGTGACCTTATCCGCCGCTCTGCTGCCGCTGGTCTGCTCGGCCGCCATCGACCTGGGCATGAACTACGCGACCGCTATCGGTCTGGGCACTCAGGACGTCCGCTCGACGGTTTCCGGCATCATCAGGGCCTTCATGGGCCTTCTCGGCATCGTCGCCGTGGTCATCATCCTCCTCGGCGGATTCAAGTGGATGACCGCCGCGGGCAATGAGGAAAAAGTCGCGGAAGCCAAGAAACTCATCGTTTCCGGCATCATCGGCTTGGTCATCATCCTGTCGGCTTACGCCATCGCTCAGTTCGTCGTCGGTTCCATCGTGAACGGAACATCCTAAAGCTTGAACGCTAGCGCAAAGCTTTGCCCCGATTCGATCCCGGATCGGGGATCGGGAATCCGACCGGTTCCCGGCCCCTGATCCGGAGATCCAAAACTATGAGCCGAGAAAACTCGAAATTCTCAGGCAAGATGGGACGTGCCATCGGCTTGGCGGCGAGCACGCTGGCCGCTCTTTGGTACCGCTCCGTCTACGCCGTCGCCACCGGCCTGGAAGAGACCGGCGCCGCGGCCGGCTATAAGACCAAAACATCGGGCGCGCCCGGACTTTCCCAGGCGGTCGGCCAGCTGATCAAACCCATCCTCGGTTTCGTCGGCGTGCTCTTCCTGCTGCTCATGATCTGGGGCGGCGTCATGTGGATGACGGCCGGAGGCAACGAGGAGAAGATCGGCAAAGCCAAACAGCTGATCACCAGCGCCATCATCGGCATGATCATCATCTTCGCCTCCTACGCCATCACCTCGTTCGTGGTCACCAACGTGATCAACGCGACATCGGGCACGACCTGACGGCCGGCCGGAGTCGGAGCCATAGCATCTATGCAGAACATCCAGACGAAGCGACGGATAATGACCACCGGCTTATTGGCGGCCGCCTTGCTGGGCGCCGTTTTGATGACGCTGGCCGGACCATTGCCCGTACACGCCAAAGCCGCGGACACCGGCAAAACGGTGCAGAGCGAGCTCCAGAAAGCCGGCTTTGCGTCAGGCATGACCACTTCAACCAAGCCCAGCGCCGCGGACGCGCAGCAGCTGCCGACTATCCTCGGCAACCTGGTGAGGACCGCTCTCGGACTGCTCGGCGTCATCCTGGTGCTGCTGATCATCTATTCCGGCTACCTCTGGATGACGGCTTCGGGCAACGAGGAACAGGTGACCAAAGCCAAAAAAATGATCACCAACGCGGTCATCGGCATGGTCATCACCTTGGCCGCCTACGCCATCACCGGCTTCGTGGTCAACGCCGTCCTGACGGGCACCGGCACCGCCACGCAGACCCCGGCTGAAACGGATGAACCAACACCTCCGTAAACTACCTGAACTAATTACGCCTTCGATCCATCATCTAAACCGTCTATGTCCCGAAAAAGTTTGATCATATCGTTAGCGGTCGCCGGTTTCCTGGGCCTGATGGCCCTGGCGCCGGTCAGCCTGCCATCAGGCTCCGGCCTGTCGCCCCAGGTCGCCGTGGTCCTGGCCGAGGACGGCACCACTCCTTCCAAGATCGACGTCACCGGACCGCTGGGCAAATTCGGCGAAACTTCGGGCATGGGCAAAAAGGAGGAGGCGAGCGCCCAGAATAAGCTGATCGAGACCATTGCCAAGCTCATCCAGGCGGCGCTGGGCCTCTTGGGCATCATCCTGGTCGTCCTGGTGATCTACGCCGGTTTCCTCTGGATGACCGCCCAGGGCAACGAAGAGCAGGTCAGCAAGGCCAAGAAGATGCTGACGAACGCGGTCATCGGCATGGTCATAATCATGGCCGCCTACGCCATCACCGGCTTCGTGGTCAACGCCATCCTGACCGGCACGGGCGTCGCCCAGAACCCAGGCGGCACCCCTCCGTAAAGATCCAGGCGAATATAAAAAGCCCGGGACAAGAATCGTCCCGGGCTTTTTCGTGACCGGATCCGTCACCAGAGGTTGAGCACCGCGTCGTCGACCGTCAGGCTGCTGTTCGAATGGATCGGGGTGTTGAACGCCTCGACCTTCTTGAGCTGCCCGAACCGGGTGGCGTAGGCATCGCCCATCAGCGTGTGCTCGCCGATGCTGCTCAGGCAGACGTAGACCGTCTGACCGGGCGGCAGGAAGGGCATCGCCGTGTTGGCGCCGCGGATCCTGATCTCCTGGCCGTCGAGCCGGAGCTTCAGGAAGTAGTTCGTCTTGTTCTCGATGGGGAACAAGAACGGACGGTGGCAGCCGCGGGGCGTGACGTACATCCAGCCCCAGTTCTGGGGCGGGCCGTAGTTCGGCCGGGCGGCGGGCGGGACCATGTCCTCGGGCCGGACGACCGGCACCGGAACGGCGGGGGCGGGAACGACGACGGGGGCGGGGGCGACCCGGGAGGCCTTGGGCGGGGCTGGCGGCTGGGCGTCGCGCTCGGCGATCTGCTGCCGGAGCTCCGCGTTCTCCCTCTTCAGGGCGTCGAACTCGGCGTCGGTATTGCGCAGGGTCGTGGCGCAGCCGATGAGCGGCATGAGGCACAGGGACAGAAACATCTTTTTCATGACGAACCTCCGAAAAGTGTGAAAGGTTTCCGCCGCGTCAACGCGGACGGTGATGCCTGCCCCCCGGATGACCGGGGCGCGCGGGCTGCGCGGGAGCCTGGTGGCCGTGACCGGGCCGGTGGTGCTGGACGCGGTGCTGAGGACCGCGGGCCGGCACCGCCTGCCAGGGCGCTTCCTCCGGATACGGCATGTTCTGCACGCTCCAGGCGCAGCCCGTCAGGCACTGCATGACGAACAGGATCAAGAAAAACTTCTTCATGACTTTCCTCCGGGTAGTGAGGTGACCCCGCGGGGGATCACTGAGCGGCGCCGCCCTTCCGGATCCTCTTGAGGATGCGGATGGCGTCATCGCTCTTCTCGTTGGCAGCGGCGGCCTGCTGACGGACGGCTTCGAGATCTTGGCGGGATGCCGCGTCGCCCGACGGGGCGGCGGTGGCGGCGGGAACGGGCGCCGGCCGCGCGTAGCCCTCGGGGATGATGCCCCCGAAGAAGTACGCGTAGTCGGAGCTGAGGCCGCCGGGGTAGGCGTAGGCGCGGCCCTCGCGGACCGCTCGCCAGTACTCGCGGGCGTTCGTCTCGTTGACGTAGTTCTCCGACATGATGCTGGCGGCCATCTCCGGGTTGGCAGTGTAGCCGTTGATGTGGTAAGTGCCGGGCCGAGCCTCCATGCCGGCGAACGAGCAACCGCTCGCCACGGCCATCAAGGCCGCGGACAGGGAAACGAAACCGATCAGGGTCTTCATGGCCTGCTCCTTCTTCCGTGTGAACGGATCTGGTTTTAAAGGGCTCGTTAGGCTACGCAGACTATCTGCGGCTTAACACAGAAATATAGCACAAATTCCGCCTATTGTCAAGCGTCTGGTGGTCGTATTTTAGCTGTATTCAGCCAAAAAAAATTCGCCTTAAAAAGAAAACCCCCTCACCTTAAGCTTAAGGTGAGGGGGCGAGAGACGACCCTTACTGGAGATCAGGGTACTTATCGAGTTCCCGGAAAGGGTCCGCCGGATCGCCGACGGTCTGCGTTTCGGGCGGCTTGGGCCGACCGGTCACGCGGGCTACCGAAGGCGGCGGCAGCCTGGCCGAGGACGATTCCGGCTGAACCACCGACCCGACGGGCGGCGGTTCGCTGACGGAAGCGCCGGACGGCGCCGACGAAGGCGGCAGCGAAGGCCGCTGGTCCGGGGGCGTCATCTGGGATCGCCAGTAGGTGCCGCCGTTGATGGCGGCGATGTCCTTCTCGATCTGCGCGTACTCTGCCGCTTCGGCATCGCTGCAGAAGCGGCCGTTGCACATCTCGATGGCCCGCTGGCGCAGGGCGTTCTGCCGGTCGGTCAACTTCTTGAGCAGGACCTTGTCCATCTCCGCCGCCCGCTTGGCGGCGTCGGTCTGAACCTGGTTGAGGGCTTCCCGGCGCTCGCTCCAGTCGGAAACGACGTTGGTCGAACCTCCGACCGTCTCGCGCACGTTCCGGGCGAACCTCGGATTGACCAGGGCGATCGTCCCGCCGATGAAGATGATCCCGACGGCGACGGTGACGGCGATCCGGAAGGCCCGGCCTTGGAACCAGCCGCTCGACAGGACCGCGGCGAAGAAGATCAGGCAGGTGGCGACGATCGCCGAAGTGGCGATCGAACGCCAGAGCGGGATGATCTGGGCGTACAGGCAGACCGCCGTCGCCCAGGTCGTCACGCCGCGCAGCCAGCGGACGAAGCTTTCGGCCTCGTCGCGCTGGAGCGGCTTGACCCTCGAGAACAGCATGTTCGCGGCGTGCGTGCCGAGAACGATGATGTTCACGAGCACCGTGGCCCGGACCCAGAAGAGCGAGAGCAGCAGGGCCGAGATGAACCCGGCCGCGATGATCAGCCCCTGGCCGACACCTTCGGCTCCGAGGCCGCCGACGGTCATGCCGGCGACCAGGAGCAGGAGAGGCAGCCCGATGGACGTGTAGAGCAGACGCAGAGACAGGTCAACGTTGTCCTTGACCCAGGCGGCGGCGTCCTTGACGTTGTTGCCAAGGATGAGGCCGATGAGCTTGATCGCGTTCATGTGCGTTCTCCTTCTCCGGCCTCAAACCGGCAAAAACATCCTCAACCAGTGGAACCAGCTCCGCTTCTTGGGAGGCTCCTTGAAGCGGCGCAGCTGCTCGTCGACCAGCGGCTGGAGGCCGCGGTCGAACTCCAGGTACTTGGACCAGCCGGCCTTGAGCGCCGCGACCGCGCGGTCGAAGCCGCTCTTGACCAGTCCGCCGACGATGCCCAGGAACCGGCGCACGGCGAAGCGCGCGTTGCGGTTCTCGAGCAGGGCCAGCATCTCGAGCCGGATCTGCGGGTCCATGGCCATGAAACCGGTGAACTCCTCCGCGGAATCCAGCTCATGCAGGGCGTCGATCGCCCGCTTGCGCTGCTCCGGGGCGAGCCCCTCGATCCAGTCATGGAACTGCTTCTGCTGCTCGGGGGACATGCCGCCGATGACGTCGAACGGAGAAGGGTTGGCCTTCTTCGCCGGCGGCGGGGGCGGCGCGGCCTGCTTCTTCAGCTCAGCCTCGATGCCCTTGAAGCAGCAGGCGGCGGCCTTGAGCTGCTGGTCGATCGCGTCCTCGTAGCTGACGTCCTGCTTCTGGAACGGCTTGAGTCCGCCCAGATTGACGCAGTTCGGCAGATGGACGAGGCCGACGGCCAGCACGAGCTTCTTCTGGCTCACGGCCTTGGCAGCGGCTTCGACGGCGTTGATCTTGTCGTCGGCCGTGGCCGCCCCGCCCTGGTCCTTCTTGACCTTGACCGCGTCGGCCACTCCCTTGGCCGCCTCGTTCACGAACGACCGCACGTAGTTGGCGGCCGTGGGCGACCTGAAGGCGGAATCGGGGATGAGGCCGATGGCGGTGCCGACCATGCCGGGCACGCCGTGGTAGATCAGCTCGACCGTCTCCGGGGAGAGGTCCCTGATCATCGCGGTGATGGGCCGGGAATCGACCAGGTGCTTGACGACGCGCAGGATGGCCCGCTCAACGTACGACTCGGTGGCGCTAGCGGCGATCTCGCCCAGCTTATTGCCGGGTCCGTTCGTATTGTCTGCCATGGGTTCCTCCTTTGGAACTCGATGACTCCGAACCCTCGCGGGCCGGAAGTGTTTGTAAGGATCGCGACCAGCATACCGTGTCACCGGTAAGCCGAGCCGTCGTTACGAACCATTCGTAACGGCTGAATATAGCAGAAAAAGGAGGTTTTGTCAACCCTTGTTCTTTGCCTGGCC
>JBAIXY010000076.1:0-9558 GCA_037916205.1 Vicinamibacterales bacterium
TCCCCTTGCGGGGCCTCTCTGTCCTCCATTCTCGAGCTATGGAAGATCGGACTGGGGTGAGAGGTCGGAATGCCGACGAAGCGTTAATTTGGTTGAGACCTTTAGTGGTCCCGTGCGCCGAGGGGCCAAATCTTCCCCTCGAAGCGTTTTTGTTTCTGCGCCGTCCGGGTCCCCTCCGGGTTCAGGTCCCTTCGGGTTAAACGGCGTTATATCGACCTTTGAATATACTGTCGCGAGACTGCAGGGCCCGCGCGGCCTGCGCCGGAGAGAGGCGCAGGACTGGCTCCGCCCGCGCGAGGCGGAGCCGGTCCCGTTGTCTTCGCTACGCGATTCTGCAGGAACCGCGATGGCCCGGCCCGTTACCCTCGGGCAGGAGCATCGTGCTTTCTGCTTCGTCACGTCGGCGGACGGCCTGGGTGGACCGCCCGCTCTGGGTTAAAAAGTGCTCGAAATGATGAACGTCGTCGTTTCGCCGTAATCCGGATGCGCCTTGGAAATGGCGCTGACCGCCGCCTTGACCAGGATCTCGGCCGTCCCGCCGAGCAGGACGCCGGAGGAGCTCAGGATCGTCTGGGCCGTGGTGGTGACGCCGCCGACGCTGTGGTTGGTGGTCTTGTCGCAGGAGCCGTTATAGGGCGAGACCTTGTTGAAGGCCGTCGGGCTGCTGCCGTCCTGGCTCGTCGAGAAGACGCACATGCCGAAGCCGGCCGTGCCGGCGACGAGGGTGGCCGTGGACGAGGTGATGATGTCGGTCCCGACCGAGGCGCTCTTCAGTCCCCCGTTGGCGCCGACGACGGTGATGACGTTGCCGCCCGGAGCGTTGGAGGCGGCGGTGATGAAGATGGAGTTGACCGTGCTGCCGTCGGAGGTCTTGACCGCGGCGGGCGAGAGCGTGCCCAGGGCGACGCCGGCGCCGCTCAGGCCCGGCGAGCTGGTCCCCTCTTTCAGCGTGAAACTAATAAAGCCGGCTCCCAGATAGCACTGGTAACCGGCACAGGCTTTGAAACTCGAGCTGGACAGGTCCTCTCCCGTGGCGATCTCGCCGAGAGTGTCCTCGACCGTGAAACTGGAGGAGGTGCCGCGGCCGCCGCCGACGCTCATCGTGTCCGAGGTGATCTTGAAACTCGACGACGACATCGTGTCAGCGTTGAGGCTGGTCGCCGAGGGCAGGAGCAGGCTGCAAAAAACCAAAAACGCGACGTATGAAAAAAATTTTACGTGTGTTTTTGTTGGCATGGGGGTCTAGATTTTTTGGTGACGACTTCGCACGCCCTTTTTGCTAAGCCAAGCCGTTACATATATATTCTATCATTTTCTTGTTCGGTGAACAAGAATCAGGGCCCCCTTTTTTTTGGCTGAAATTAGCCGATATATGGACTACTTGTGGATTGTTTTGTGGCCTTCCTGTTTATGGGTAAAAGTTGAACAACACAGTTGTTCACATTCAGAGGGGTTATTCCACATAGTTGTCCACAGGGCCGAGCTTAAACTTGTCACAGGGGTCGTCGTTCGAGAATTCCGAGTGCCGCGCGCTCCCGCGACGCCGCGCGCGTCAACAATTTTCTGATCGCGAACTCCGTCATCCGGCGGTGCCGGACTGACGCCCAGGTCCCTCGGCCGATCTGCATTGCTACCATCCCGCCGTTGCCTCAGACGGGTCAGCCGCCACCCTGACCTGCTCCACGCCTAGGCCAGATCATTATGCTGCTTATCGCTCTTGTGTCGTAAAACAGATATTTAGCCTTCATCCGAATCCCCTGTTTCGCTGCCGTCTGTTTCACGTGAAACAAAAAAGCGCCTCGAGGTCCGAGGCGCTCTATCGCCCACCGGGCGGTCGATCACTGGCGCTGCCCGTCGTTCTCCTTCTTGAGCCTTAGGGTCATGACAAGCATGGTCAGGAAGACGATCAGGGTCAGCGCGCTGGCGACGAAGCCGACCAGCGTGATCACACCCACGATCAAGTCCATGTGCGCGTTTAACCAGGCCAGGAACGGGCTGTAGGTCGGCGCCATTTCAGCCGGCGACGACGGATACTCAATGCTGATCTGCATCAGCAGGCTCTCCGGCGGCCGGTTGAACAGCGGCTCCAGGGTGGATTCGACCAGCCAATGGAACAAGCCGATGTACAGGCCGACGGCTATAACCGCCAGGACGATGAAGAATACCAGACCGAGAATGAGGTCCCACTTAGGGCTCCGCTCAGGACCGAAGGTATTGGCGATCAGGCGCTTGATCATGCTGACCTCCCGTGAGTTTGGAATGAGCGACGTTAAGGACCCTGCCATATTTTAGCCCTATTGTCAATGTTCCCGGCTGTTTCACGTGGAACATTTAAGGCTGAAAGCGGGGGATAGCTGTATGTTTCACGTGAAACAATTCAGGCGCGCTTACAGGCCTAAAATTGGCCCAGACCCCGGGCTTTACACGGCCCCTTCTGGCTGTCATAATGCCTCAAGCCCGCCCTCGTAGTTCAACGGATAGAACAAGTCCGTCCTAAGGACAAGATGGTGGTTCGATTCCGCCCGAGGGCACCAGCCCGCGCGACCGGTCCTGACCGGTGGCGCGGTTTGGTTCATGGCCTTGTTCAGACATTGTCCCCAGACACTTGGCCGCGTCAGCGCTTAAAAACGCCGAAGGGCTGATGTATGCACAGGACCTGGGGATTACTCAGTCGGCCGTCGGCTCTCGACAAGCCTAGCGGCGGCGTGTATTATTCTGGTGCTGACCAAGCGAAGCGTTGAAGTAGTTTCGGCGCCGAAACCTCAGTGCCGGACACTGATCCGACACTTATGCACTTTCCGGTGTCAGACACCTAGGCCGATAGGGGCCCGTAGCTCATCTGGTAGAGCGCTGCATTCGCATTGCAGAGGTAAGGAGTTCGATCCTCCTCGGGTCCACCAAAATAGGCCGTCCACTGATCGTGAACGGCCTATTTTGTTACACGAATTTGTCGCAGAAATTCAAATACCAGGGTCGCAGTATTTATCAACAATTTCGCTCCTCTACGCTGTTTCTTTGCGTCGTAAAATGAAAATATTGCAGATATCACGAGCGAATCATTGTTCAACTATGAAGCGGCTCCGAGACCTCGCCTGTCCACATGTCGCCCGCGAAAAATAAAACGGCTATAATGCCCCATATGCTATCGATCATGGCCATCGTCATCGTCCTGGCACTGATGATCGGCGCCATAATTGCCGCCATCAAGATCAAGGAATGAACCATCTATGCTAGATACTTTCCTTCTCGTCGTCATCATCGTCGTACTCGCCGCCATTGCCCTGGCCTTGTTTCTCAATTCCCGACGCCTGCGCGAGTTTCGCGAGGCCCAGGCCAACGACAAGGGCCTGCTCATGCTCAACCAAAACCTCCAGGGCATGAGCGAACGCCTGGATAAGACGACGGAGGTCCTCGGGGCCCGGCTGGACAAGGCCGCCGTGGTCATCGGGGCCGTCCAGAAAGAGCTGGGCACGGTCCAGGAGCGCTTCAAGGGCTTCGAGGAGTTCAATGAGCTGCTGCACCCCAAAATGCGCGGCAACATCGGCGAGCAGATCCTGGCCGACATGCTCTCCCAGGTCTTTTCGGCCGAGCATTACGCTCTGCAGTACAAGTTCAAGGGCGGCGAGACCGTGGACGCCATCGTCCGGACCCAGGCGGGCATCATTCCGATCGACTCTAAATTCCCGCTGGAGAACTTCAAGCAGCTGACCCGGGCGGCCAATGAAGCCGACCGCGCGGCCGCGGCCAAGGAGTTCGCCAAGGCGGTCAAGAAGCACATCGACGACATCAGCCGGAAATACCTGCTGCCGGAAGAGGGGACGGTCAACTTCGCGGTCATGTACGTGCCCTCGGAGAACGTCTACTACCACATCCTGACCGACGAGGAGAACGACCTGCTGGAATACGCCAAGAAGAAGAACGTGCTGATGACCTCGCCGCACGGCTTTTTCAGCTTCCTGCGGGTCATCCTGATGGGCCTGGAGCGCAACCGCCTGCAGGAGCAGGCCCAGAAGATCTGGGAGATACTCAAGGGCATGCAGCAGGAGACGGTCAGGTTCAACGAGGACCTGAACCTGCTGTCGCGGCACCTGACCAACGCCAAGGGCGCCATGGATACGGTCCAGTCGCACTTCACCCGGCTGTCGGGCAAGCTGGACCAGGTCAAGCTGCTGGAATAAGCGGCGCGGCGGGGGACGGACCGCCCTCTTGACGGCGCCCGGAATTAGGCTTAACATCGTCGTATTCGGATTTAAGAGAACCGGAAACTATGCCAATCAAGAAGGCCGCGGCCAAAGCCATGCGGCAGGCCAAGAAACGGACGCTGCGCAACAAGATGGTCAAGGATTCGATCGCTTACGTGCGCCGCTCGATCCGCAAGGCGCTCGAGGCCAAGAAGGTCAGCGAGGCCGTCGAACTCTCCAAGAAAGCCATCAAGGAGATCGACAAGGCGATCCAGAACAAGGTGATGAAGAAGAACACCGGCAGCCGGATCAAGTCGCGGCTGATGAAGGCGCTGAACAAGGCGCAGAAGAAATAGGGGATACGGGAACGAAAAAGCGGGCTTCGGCCCGCTTTTTGATTTTTGCGCAAAAGAAAAACCCCGGAGTTCCGGGGTTGGGGGCGAGACCGCAGCCGCAGGCTAGACTCCGGGGAAAGACTTCCCGAGTGCCAGCTTGATGATGTCCGAACCGATGATGGAGATGATGAGCAACAGGATCAGCAGGACGCCGGCGTAGCGGAGCACCAGGTTGATCTTCGCGGCGCGCTTGCCGCCGAACTTGTCGATCAGCAGGGCCGGGATGTAGCCGCCGTCCAAAGGCAGGATCGGCAGCAGGTTGAAGCCGGCCAGGGCGGCGTTGAGCATCCAGAACAGCCAGGCGAACTTGAGCGCCATGACGCCCAGGGTGGGGCTCGACGCGGCCGCCTGCTGGCCCATGGCGATGATGCCGATGGGGCCGGCGGAGCTGGCGAAGAAGCCGCCGATGGACGTGACCATCATCTTGACGATCAGGAACGGGCCGTAGATCCAGAGCCCGAACGAGCCCAGGAAGGCGGCGACCGGCGGCACCAGGGCCGGCGGCAGTCCCTTGACGTAGGGGAAGAGGATGACCGGCATCATCCCGGTCGCGTAGATCAGGATGAGCAGGGTGACGAAGGCGACGGCCGAGTTGACGAACATGCCGGCCATGGCGATCTTGAACTTCGCCCAGCGCGACCCGGGCAGTTCGAGCAGCGTGTCGGTGGGCTGGGCCATCTGCGGCTTGGCCTGACCGCCGAGCAGGATCGGCTTGATGCTGAAGACCGTGCCGCTCTTGAGCTTGGTGCTCCAGAGCGACGGGCCGAAGCCGATCGAGAACTCGGTCACGAAGATGCCGTTGCGGCGCATGACGAAGTAGTGGCCGTACTCGTGAACCAGCACGGCGAGCGACAGCACCATGACCATGAGCATGGCGCCCGGCCACATCAGAAACAGCCCGACGAACGCGGCCAGGCTGAGCCAGGTCGCGGCCGTCCGTTGCCAGTAGGCCTGGATCTTATCGAATGTGCTCACGGCAAGCCTCCTCTGTCGGTTCCTTGCGGATTTTCAAAGGTCTTTTTGCACCTTAAACCGGCTGGTCCGGTACGTCAATGAACGGCCGAAATAAGGCCAAAAAAGGGGCGTCGGCCCCTTTCAGGTCTTGATCATTAGTTGTTCGCCGCGCCTCACCTGACCGCGCAGGACGCGCCCAGGCGGGCGGCGAAGACGTCCAGGAGCACCTTGGGCCGGCCCAGGCCGGTCTTGGCCGCGCGGTCGATCTCGACCAGTTCGCGGTAGCGGTCGCGCAGGTATTCGCCGCTGAAGCGGCCGGCGGCGGCCATGGCCTTGCCCGCCGGGTAGGGGTGCAGGCCGAGCTTGCGGGCCACCGCGTCCTGGCCGCGCTCGCCGCGGCTCATCAGGTCGCGGACGGAGAGGAGGATGCGGAACTGGCGGAGCAGCATGGCCACGACCTGCAGTTCGGGCACGCCGGAGTCGAACAGGCGCTCGAGCGAGGCGATGGCCTCGCGGTCGCGGCCGGCGGTGCAGCTGTCGAGAAAGGCGAAGATGGATTCCTCCTGGCTGCCGCGGACCATCTCGGCGACCATGGCTTCGGTGATCAGCGGCTTGCCCTTGCCGGCGGCGAGGCCGGCGGCGTAGGCGCCGAGCTTGCCGGCCTCCTGGTGCAGGCGCCAGCTGTCCGTGCCCAGCAGGGCCGTCAGGGTCTGCACGGCGCGCGGCTGGATGTCGGCGCCGGCGGCCCGGCATTCGTCGCGGACGAAACGTCCGGCCGCGGCGGCGTCGAGGGCCGGGCACTCGACCGTGTACTTCTCCTTGGCCAGGAGCGGCAGCAGGGGAGACTTCTTCAGTTCGGCCGGGCCGGCGGCCTCGAAAAAGATGGCGTTGGTGGAATCGGGCAGGCGGCCCAGGAACTCGGTGATCTTCTCCTGGTCCGCGGCCGGGGCCTTCAGCCAGTCCTCGAGTATGACCAGCTTCTTCTCGGCCAGGAAAGGCGCCGAGAACAGGGCCTCGGACACCTGGTCCAGGCCGGCCTGTCCGGCGCGCAGACGGGTCACGTTCATGCCGGTGGCGTCGCGCGCGGCCAAAAATTTCGCTCGCAGCGAGGCGAGCGTCAGGCGTGAACGGTAATTGTCCTCTCCGTAGACCAGGAAATGCATGGGGCGGGCGCCTGCCGGCGCCGGCCGTCCCTCCTCCGTCAGAGCTTGAAGAAGAACGGCAGGTATTCCGGAAGCATGAAGACGATCTCGACGGCGATCAGGATGATGACGATGATCTCCAGGAACTCGGCCCGCCGCGTGTGCAGCGCCTCCAGGATGGTCTCGGAGCTGTCCTGGATGTACTGCAGCTTGAAACGCAGGGCGATGAACCGGTCGTCGAGTTCGAACATCTTGCGCAGGTTGGTGAAAAGAAGTTCGGCGTCCTTATCCTCCCAAGTGATGTCCGGTTTGTCCAGCAGGGACAGGCGGTTGATGATGAAGTAGACGGTGTTGCCGCTGCCGCCCAGGATCTTGATGACCTCGCCGGCCTTGGCGATGAGCTTGCCTTTGTGCTCCATCTCGTTGTGGAAGCCCTCGAAGCGCTGCAGGGTGTCGAGGACGTGGCTCTCCAGGTAATCGATGGCCACGGACTGGGCGACGACGTGGAAGATGAGCAGGAGCTTCTCCGGCGACAGCGCTTTGAGACGGGTGTAGTCGAACTCGACGGTCTCGGGCTGTTCCGGATCGATGACGATCGAGTACTCCTCGGGCGTGATCTTGTTGACCTTGGTCTGCTCGTCGTCGCCGTAAGCGAAACGCTTGAGAAGCTTGGCGACCTCTTTCTTGTCCTCGATGCCGCTGACCACCACCACGCCGAAAGAATAGACGCAGACGTACTGGCTGTCCGAGGCCTTGTAGACCAGCAGGTTGCGTTCCTTGCGGAACAGCGAGAATAACGGCAGATCGGCGTTCTTCTGCTCTATCTTGGCCAGGTTGAGCGAATTTTTGACGTAGTGGGCGGACAGTGGATACTTCTCCATAGCAACTTGATGATAGCCGAAACCCCGCCGCCTCGTCCACTTGGCGGGGCGGGGCGGAATAACAAAGGCCGGCGGCTCCCGACGGGAGCGCCGGCCGGTTTTTTTCCGCGGGCGGACGGCGTCACTCCATTTCTTTCATCTCGCCCCAGCGCTCGCCGACGCCGAGGTTGACCTTCACCGGCACGGACAAGCGTTTGACCTTCTCCATGATCGGCTTGATCAGCGCGGCCGCTTCCTTCTCGTGGCCTTTCTTCACCTCGAAGACCAGCTCGTCGTGGACCTGGATGAGCAGCCGGATCGGCGCGTCGTCCGGCGAGCCGTACTTTTTCTCCAGCGCCGCGTCGATCCCGACCATGGCCAGCTTGATCATGTCGGCCTCGGTGCCCTGGATCGGCATGTTGACCGCCTGGCGCTCGGCCTCGGCCTGCTCGCGGTGGTTCATCAGCTCGAAGTTGTAGAAGAAGCGGCGGCGGCCGAACATGGTGGCGACGTAGCCGTCCTTGCGGATCTTTTCCTTGACGGCGCGTTCGTACGCGGCGATGCCGCGGTAGACGTCGAAGTAGCGGTCGATGTAGGCGCGGGCCTCGGTCAGGGGAATGCCGGCGCTCTCGGACAGGCGGTTCGGTCCCATGCCGAAGAGGATGCCGAAGTTGATGGTCTTGGCGATGCGGCGCTTGGCGTCGGCTTCCTTGGCGCCGAACATCTCGACGGCGGTGCGCCAGTGGATGTCCTCGCCTTTCTTGAAAGCGGCGATCATCACTTTCTCCTTGGCCAGGTGGGCGGCGATGCGCAGTTCGATCTGGGAGTAGTCGGCGTAAAGCAGGGTCCAGCCCGGCGCGGCAACGAAAGCGTTCCGGACCTGGCGGCCGTACTCGGTCTCTTCGGTCGGGATGTTCTGGAGGTTGGGGTCGGAGGACGACAGCCGGCCGGTGGCCGTGACCGCCTGGTTGAAACTGGCGTGAATGCGGCCGGTCTTGGCGTGGACCAGGCCGGGCAGGGCGTCAACGTAGGTGGACTTCAGCTTGGCCAGTTCGCGGTAGGCGAGTATGGCGTCGACGATCGGGTGGCTGCCGCGCAGCTTCTCCAGTTCGGAGGCGGCCGTGGACAGGGTGTGGCCCTTCTCGGTCTTCTTCAGGCCGGCCGGCGACAGGCCGAGCTTGTCGAAGAGCACGGTCTTGACCTGCTGGGGCGAATTGATGTTGAACTCGCCGCCGGCCAGTTTGTGGATCTTCGTTTCCAGGGAATCGATCTTGGCCTGGAAGTCGCGAGACAGCTTCTTGAGGTAGGGGACGTCGACGCCGATGCCGACCCGCTCCATCCGGGCCAGGATCGGCGCGAGCGGCAGTTCGATGTTGCGGCTGAGCGACGTCAGACGGTACTTGCGCAGCTGGCCGTCGAGTTCGGTGGCCAGGGACAGCAGGTGCGACGTTTCGAGGCCCAGGCGGGCCAGGCGTTCGTCGGGCGTCTGGCCTTTGAGCGGCGGCGGAATATTGCGGTAATAAGCCAAAATAGCGTCCATCGAGTGGCGGCGCTCGCCGGAGAAATACAGGTACGAGGAGATCATCAGGTCGTTGAACGGCCCTTCGAGCCTGATGCCCAGCGAGGCGAAGACGTTGATCTCGCGCTTGAGGTCGTGGACCACTTTCAGCCGACGGGGCGAGGCCAGGAAATCGGTGAGGGCCTGACGCGCGCCGGCCACGGCCTCGCGGCTGGCGATGGCCACGCGGCGGCCGCCGGCCAGGGCCAGGGCGATGAGCGGCGGTTCGACCGGGTCGTCGCTGGCCGTCAGCGTCCTGAGGCCGACCTTCTTCGACGCGGCGGCGCGCTGCAGCGCGGCGACCAGGGTGTCGGCCTCGTTGATCATCCGGAATTTGACCGCCGGCGACGCGGCGGGCGCGGCCGGAGCGGCGGAGGAGGCGGGAGCCGGCGGCGCGAGGAGCGGCAAGGTGGCGGGCGGCGCCAGGGCGGCGATTTTCTTGGCCGCCGGCTTGGCGGGCGCGGCCGG
>JBAIXY010000077.1:0-2103 GCA_037916205.1 Vicinamibacterales bacterium
TTGGCCGAGTGATGGAACTTGACCGGTTCCGCCAGGTCCAGTCCCGTGCCGGCGTCCTTGCTGCTGGATCGTTCGGGATAATTCGGGTTAAACGCCGACTGTGTGCCGACCTTCGTCACCGTCACCCACTCGACGCCGTGGCCAAGAGTATCATATCCCAATCGGATCTTCTCGCCGGGGGAGATGTTGGCCACAGACGAGACCTTGATGTTGGTGTCACCGGGCTTCGTATCCGCGGCCAGCCAAGCTTGCGTGCCCGGCTTGCCGACGGCGGTGACCGTGACCACCTCGTACTTCTCCAGGGCTTTCGCGACGGTGGGGTAGGTGGCGCCGTAGCCGATACCGATCTTCTGGCCGACCTCGACCGCGAAGCCGCGCACGCCGCCGAAACCGCCTGGGCCGGTAAAAGGCACGTTGGTCGAGCCGGCGGGGATCGTGATCACCGGACCTTCGGGGAGGGGTTGCCACAGCGTTGTGCTGTTGCCGGCCGCCGTCCCGACGCCGGCGATCTTGCGGGCCTCCACGGCCGAGCCGGTGTCGATCGCAATCGTATCGCCGACCGACATGCCCTCCGTGCTCCGGACGTGGATGACGGTATCGCCCTTCTTCGCGGGGACTGCCAGCCCGGAGTTGGCCAGGCCGAGCAGGTAGAAACCTTTCGCCGCCAGCTTCGTCCCGGCCGGGATCTTCACCGACGAGAAGATGGCCTGCTGGGTCGGGTGCTGGGTCAGGGTCCAGTTGGAGATGTCGATGTCGCCGGCGCCGGCGTTGTAGAGCTCGATAAACGAGTTCGTCGCGTTGGCCGGAGTGCCGGTGCTGATCGCGAATTCGTTGATCTGGATGGGGCTGACGTTCCGTACCTTCTCGGCCGTCTTCTCGGATTGCGTTTGGCCGTTCGCCGACCAGGAGGCGTTGCCGACCAGGTCGCCGTTGAAGGCCGCCGGTCCCGCGGTGACCTTGAAGGTCGCGCTCACGCTCTGACCCGGCGCGACCGATCCGGAGATCGTCGCCGACGTCGTGGCGGCGGCGGTCCACCCTGCCGGCGCGGCAATGCTCAACTTGACGCCCGTCACGGGCGCACCCGTGGTATTGGTGAACGTTACGGTCGTGTCCTGCGCAGAGCCCGGGGAGAACGTCTGAAGTCCCGGCGGGGTGGCGACGGCCGACGCCGGCGCAATGCTCAGCCGCGCCACATCGTATTTGGCCGCGACGACGTTGGCCTGCACCTTCTGCTGGATCTCCTGCGTCGGGAAGGTGTTGGGGGCCGTCATGGCGCCTTCATAGAAGGTGCCCTGTGAGCCGTTGCTGTTGTCGCCGCCATTGCCCAGAAGGATGGCGCCCTGCTTGCGCATCGGGTCATAGGTGCTCCGGGGGTTCTTGACGCGCGGTCCATCGAACATGATCTTCAGATCGCCCTTCTGCGCATCGCCGCCCATGGATCTCCAGTGGTGCGGCTCGCCGTCGGCCGTGGCGGTCACGAAACGCCAGTTGATGGTCGGCAGGTCCTTGCAGAACTTGTCATTGGGAGACTCGTTGACACAACCCACCAGGTTGTTCTCCTGGTCGGTCATGATCCATGGGCCGGGGGCTTGCCCGCGATACCAGGCGGTGGCGTTGCCGAAGTAGGTGGTTTCCATCGTGCCGTCGCCGTCGTCGCGGCTGTCGGTCTCGGCGTTGCCGTAGTCGAAGCAGCAGCCGGAGTTGTAGTGCTGGCCGCTGATGACCCAGTACTGCCCCTCGGCCTGATCGTCGACGGCGGTGCCCTTCGCGTCATTCCAGCGCAGGCCCATGCCCGGCTCGATGAAGACACCGTAAGCTTTGTGGCCCATGATCGTGATCGGTGCCATGTCGGCGATCGGTATGTTATTGAATCCTCCCATGCCCGGACCGCTGAATCCGCCGCGTGGCGCCTGCACGAGATGGTTGCTGTTGCCCGACTGGTCGTAGAGCGTCGTGATCCAGCAGTAGGTGTTGGCGCAGAATGCATCCTGGGCGGCTGCGTCGGCGTATCCCCCCGGATCGCCTTCGCGGGGCTGAACGACGCCGATATCGAGCTTTGTGCCGTCGGACTGGCGCATCACCTGGTAGAGCGGACCGTTGTAT
>JBAIXY010000078.1:0-1590 GCA_037916205.1 Vicinamibacterales bacterium
TCATGCGCCAGGCCGCGCCTTTCAGGCCGATACATTGCATCCAAAACAGGCGCTGGCGCGAGTGAAAAGCCCGCAGAGGATTTGCGTCTAATGGACGCACCAATTGATTTTGAGCAAGAAGAAAAAGAGGGACCGCGCGTTTATCTGCATGCGCCTCAATCAGCCGGCCTGCCGGTTCTAGGCCGCGGGTTTGGTCGGGGCAAAAAGAAACCGGCCGGGTTTTTGGACCCGGCCGGCTTTTTATTGGAGCGAAGCGTATCGCTTAGGGCATGTCGCCGGCGACGAACTTCGGAATGACCGGGCCACCGATTTCAGCCGCAAAGCGCTTGCCGTCCGGCGTGAAGAAGAACAGCAGGCCGCCGATCTGGCTGTCGGTGTCGTAAGCCAGGTCAGACAGACGCTCGATGTCCCAACGCGCGTCCTGGATCTTCACAACGATCTCCTTCGACTCGCCGGGCGCGATCGTGTCGTCGTTCGACAGGCCGCGGTCAGCAAGCAGGTAGTCCGGGAAGTCAGGCTTCGTCGTGAACACGGACGGATTCAGGAAGCGCAGGCCAGCGGCGGTGTATTCGCCGAGGCGCACCGGCTGAGACGTGCCGTTCTTCACCTTCACGTTGATCGTCAGCTCACGGCCCGGAACCTTGTAGACGCCGCCGTTCAGCTCGGTCGTCACCTGCTCCTTGCCCACGCCAACCGTGCCTTCCGTCTCAATCGGCGTCAGAGGCTTCTGCAAGCCGGCCTGAAGCGGGATCGTGCGCGGGAAGGTCGAGTTCGTCACGGCGTAGCCGACGATGGTCGCCAGGATCGTCAGAGCGAGAACAATCGCGCCAATGCGGCGGTCGTCGTCCCCGATCACGGCGTCAGGACGGCCCTCGGCGACCTTGATGTAGGACGCGATGATGCCCTTCCGGATGAACCAGAACAGGATCCAGGCGGCGCCAACCGCCATCCACGGCAGATGCCACGCATAAATGCGGCTGATGCCGTAGTGCTCGAGGTCAACGGTCGAACCGTCAAGGAGCGTCACCGGGTCGGTGAAGTCCTTCATGTCGCCCTTGATCTCAATCCACTGGCCGGGTCCGATGATCGGGCCGCCGCCTTCAACGTTGATCTGGGCATGGACGTGCCAGCGGCCAGCGCGACGGCCGCGAAGGTTGATCGAGAAGGCGTAGTCCTTGCCAATCTCGAGCGAAACCGAACGCGGAGCGAACTGCTCGCCAATGAACTGCGCCGTGCGGACCAGAACCGGGCCGGGCTCGCCGGCGTTCAGGAACGAAACGCGCGGGTTCGCAACGGCCTGCGGCCACGCCGAGAAGACGTGAACCTTGCCCGACAGAACCATCTCTTCATTGACGTTGACCGTCGTCTTCGACCACTGAACGTCATACCAGTTCAGCGTGCGCATGCGAAGGAACGCCTGCTGCGACTTCTCGCCGTGCGCCGAAGCCGGAGCAATCGCCCCAAGCGTCGCCGCCACAGCAGCCGCCGCGCCAATGGCGGCGAGCTTGACTAGCTTTTTCATGAACAAACCTCCCAGGTTCCTCTTCCGGCCGGCGCCTCGCGCGCCAGCCGACTTTTTCATCCGCAGCA
>JBAIXY010000079.1:0-5170 GCA_037916205.1 Vicinamibacterales bacterium
GCAGGCCGACCTGGCCACCGCCAAGCAGACCGCCGACGCCCTGGCCGAGGCGGCCCGCAAGATCGCGGCCAAGCACGCCGAGATGGTCGCCAACGTCCGCCGGCTCGAGTCGCTCGAGCGGTCGACCAAGGCCAAGGAGCAGGCCACGAGCGCCATCAAGAAGGCGGCGGGCGCGGCCAACGCGGCCGGCGAGGTCTCGGTCGACGACGTCGCCCAGCGCCTCAAGGACCGCTCGGTCGCCGCCGACGCCAAGTTCCAGAACGCGCTCGGCACCATGGGCGACAGCGTCAGCGAGAGCGTGCAGGCCGCCAAGGCCAAGCAGCTCATCGCCAAGATGCGGGCCGGCAAGAAGGCCGGCGGCGGTACTCCGCCGAGCAGCCCGACCGGCTGCTAGCCTCGCAACAGACAGTTCATTCGTGACTTCAAGGCGGTCCCTTTCGGGGCCGCCTATTTTTTACGAACGACTCCCAAAAGCGATATCCACACCGGGTTGACCTGATCCGTGTTATGGGGTATATTCACATGGTCGCTGCAAAGCGTTCATTCACAATTGAAAGCGATGACCTTCCTTCGGGCCCCAAACAAATAAGGGGGCTCCGCGGACCGCCCGCCACAGGGGCTGACGATACGACAAAACGTCGTCGGCTGCCGCGTACGGAATGCGTGGGATGTTGTCGTTTCGATCTTCTTGTTCGCCCGGTGGGCGGACGATCCGGTTCGGGGCATGGCCCGCCAGGGTGCGGACCAGGCAATTCGGCCGGAAGCCACTTTTTTTCCGCGGTCACGCCGCGGGTATTTTATTTATGGGGCATTTTGCCGAGATCCCCCGCCGCGCCGCGTTGACAAAGCCTGCCGCGCGGAGCAATATCTTTTCGCCGCTTCACGGCCGGTTCCGCTTCCCAAGGAGGTCGACATGAACCGCATCGCGCTCTTTTTCGCCATCACGCTCGTCTCCGTGCTCTCGTATGCCGCTCCGGCCCGGGCCCAGGCGCCGGCGACCATGGAAGAATTCAAGGCCATCGTCCAGGACTCGATCAGGACCGGACAGGCCATGAAGGTCGTCAAGTCGAACATCGCCGACGTCACCGTGCGCTGGAACGGGTTCATGCAGCGGGTCCAGAACCACCAGAACAACCCCTGCTACTACGAGCCCGGCCATCCCGAACAGTGCGCCGCCTACGACCAGGAAGCCCGCGACCTGCAGGCCGAGGGCGACCGGCTGATCAAGGAGCACGACGGCTACGTCGCCCAGATGGGGTTCTACAACAGCCATCTCGGCGTCAACGCCGCCCGACTGCGTCTGGCCCAGTTCTTCGGCACGTTCGGCCCATGGGTCGAACGGGTCAAGGGCTGCACCAAGCTGCCCTGGGAGCCGGCCACCAAGTGCCTGATCGACGCCTGGGAGGTCCATCCGTGATGAAGCCGATGATCAGGATCCAGATGATCGCCCTGGCGTTGATGCTCGGCTGCTACATGATCGCCTTCATGTTCGGCGCCAGGCCGATGATCGCGGGCATCGCGGCCCTGGTCGGCGTCTTCGCGGCCACCGGCCTGACCTCGGCGTCCTGGCTGGGTTCGGTCTCCATCGTCGCTTTTCCGACCTGGGTGATCGGGCTCTACGCCCAGACCGGCCGGAACGTCACCGCCGTTTCGATCATCGTCATGTCGGCGGTGGTCGCCGGCGTCCTGGCGGCCCTGGCCGTGTCCACGGCCCGCGACCTGCGCGTCAGGTACGGCTGGGCGCTCGCCGCTCTCCTGGTTCAGGGCGCGGCCATCGAGGCCACCTTGGGGTGGGACAATCCCCTGCCAACGCTGGCCGGCATCGGCCTGCTCTACTCCATCGGCCGGCTTCAGGCCAGGTCGGCCGCCGACGCGGCCAAGACGGCCTGAGCCCAAGCTCAGGCGACCGGCCCCGCTCTCCGGGGCCGTTTTTTTATTTGACGTAAGACCCCGTCAGTGGCACGGTCAGGGCAGCCCTTTTAACCGGCAATAGGATGTGAGGTGCGAGATGCGCGCTAGACGTCTTGTCGAAGCCGCGATCCTGGTGCTGGCGCTTGTCGCGTCCAGCCGCTGCCTGGCGGAGCCCGATCCGCCGGATATCAACCGCGCCAAGTTCGAGACGCAGACCCTGATGGGCGGCGGCGGGCCGATCGGCCTGATCGGCGCCAACCTGCCCGAACCCGTCTCGACGCTGCCTCTGAGCGTCCGACTCGCTCAGCGCTTCCGCCTGCCGCGCTGGTCGCCCGTCGCTCTCGAAGTGAACTTCGTCGTGCCCATCGGCCTGGGCGTCAACTTTCTCTGCGACGTCTACCGCAGCGACCGGGTGCGCCTGCACCTGATCGACCCGGGCATCCACTGGAACATGGTCCAGCCGGTCTCGGTGACCCGCGTCGGCCGCAGCTGGGACGTGACCTTCGGCGCCGGCATCGACGTGCGGCTGAACGGCCAGCTCTGGCTGACCCTCGACTGGCGAGCGTACCTGCCCGACCCGTCCGTCGTGCCCTACAAGTACGGCGACTGGGCCCGGCCGATCTACAAGGAAGCCGCACTGGGAGGCCAGCTATGGCTCGGTATCGCGCGCGTCTGGTAGCGGTCCTGTCCGCTCTGGCCGCGGCCGGCCTGCAGATCGCCGCCTGCGCCCCGCCGCTGCCCCGCGAGTTCTACGTCGAGGGCCGCTGGTCGCCGGAAGAGCGGCAGATGATCATCGACTCGGCCGAGAAGTGGAACGCCGTCGGCCGCGAATACCTGGGCATCGACCGGATCCTGGTCTACCGCGGCGTCTACCATGACCCCGACGGCTTCCACCCGGACGATCTGGGCGGGACCGAGAGCGTGGTCTACCTCGGCGAAAAGAACGCCGACTACGACTACATCGACGAGGGTCATGAGGGCGTCAGCGTCATCGGCTACGGCACCTGGGGACACGTCATCCTCTATCGCTTCGCCATGTCCGACGGCCAGGGCGTCCTCAACGAGGGCCTCTTCCGCCAGACGGCGACGCACGAGTTCGGCCACTTCCTCGGTCTGGCCCACATCCCGGACGATCCAAAGGCGCTGATGTTCTGGGTCACCGGCGAGAATGCCGACGTCATCACGCGCCACGACATCCAGGCCTTCTGCCTGGTGCACGACTGCATCAAGCAGCCGTGAGTCCAAGCCCCGCGGCTTTGCGGGGCTTTTTGTTTGCGGACCGGGCCGTCGAGCCGGCCGAAAACAAAAAATGATCCCGCTGGGGGCGGGATCGGAATGGGACTGGCCGGGCGTCAGCAGCCCGTCGGTATGTCGGTCACGGAGCAGCGCCGGTCCTCGTCGGCGCGGATGAGGTAGCCCATCAGCATGAGCGAAGAGGCGTTCTCCAGGATCCGGTTCGGGTCCCGGGCGACCAGGTTGGCTGAATACTGGAGGAAGAAGGCCGCCAGCTCTTCGCCGGCCTCTTTGACGATCAGCCGGTTCAGCTCGTTCGGATCCATCGTCCGGATCCGGTTGATGAACTCCACGGCCATCGTCTTCTTGCAACTGTCGGACATGCGGCACCCCGGGGTACGCGCTGTATAGACCGCGCCAGTGAATGAACAGCCCGGGCACCTTATCCGAGGGTGGCCGCGGTGTCAATCCGGCGCCCAGCCCTTTACTTGGCAGCGCCGACAGCTACAATGAACGCAGAAAGCCGCCCGAATATGCAGCAGAAAAGCGACGAAATGGCCGCCCTGACCTCCGAACTCCTCGAACTCGAGGAGGATTTCGGTTCGGAAATGGACGCGCTGCGGCAGAAGCAGGAGGCGGCCTTGAAGCGGCTGCAGACGGCCATCGATGGGGTCAAGGCTGGAAAGATCGCGGCCCGCCTCAAGAAGAACTCCGACTGATATGCGCGGCGAAGCCCCTATGCCGGAACCTGAAATGAAACCCGGATCATCCGTCGAACAGCCCGCGCCCCCTGAAACGCGCCGGGAGGCCGGCGCCGAGAGCCGGGAGAAAGCCGAGCGGACCGCCGAGCGGCTGGCCGGCCTGGAACGCCGGGTCGAAACGGAGCCAGCCGATCTGGAGGCCGGCGCCGAGAGCCAGCTGGCCGACGCCGTGCTCAAGAGCGGACTGACCCTGGACGAGTGCGCTGGTTCGGATAAGGTCCGGGCCGCGGCGCAGGAACTGGCCGACGTGCGCCAGGCGGCCGCGGCAGCCGGCAGCCGGACGCGGCAGAAAGCCGCCGGTCTGGCCGCACGTTTCCGCCGGCTGGTGGTCGGCGGCGGCGTGGCTCTATCCGCTTTGACCGGCGCCCTGCCGACCAGGGCCGAAGCCGCCGGACCCGAGGCGCCGCCAGCGGCCGAGAAGGTCGAGGAACGGCCGCCTTTCGAACAGATCAAACAGCGCGCCCTGGAGAGGGTCGCCAGCGACCCGGAACTTTTGGCCGCGCTCGGGGCGGGCAACGTCGAGGTCATCAGGCAGGCGCTCGAGCTCTACGACGCCGGACGGATCAACGCCATCGCGGCCAGGCTCGCGGGCATCGACGAAAAGAGGATCGCCGGCGAAACGCCGGTCGAGATCGACATCCTGACCGAAGCCCAGGCCGACCGCCTGGAAGCGAAAGACCGCGGCCTGCTGCTCGACGGCAGCGGCGCCAATCTGTTCGACCACGTCTACATCATGCCGGAGAAGCGCCTCGACCGGGACGGGCAGCTGACCGTCGAATCGGTCCTGGGCACGCTGGTTCACGAACAGATCCACGTGGCCCACAGCCCGGGCGTGACCCAGGAGAACTCGATGTACGAAAGCGGCACCACCACGACCGTCTACGAAGGCATGACCGAGATGATGAACATCATGGTCATGAAAGAGCTCGGCCAGGACCAGCGCGTCCAGGCCTACGGCGGCGGCACGCTGGCCACGGCTTTCCTGATGGAGCGCGTGCTCGGACAGCGGGAGTTCGCCCGGCTGTATTTCGAGGGCGACATGGATTCGATCAAGGAGGCGCTGGGCCGGCGCATCGGCAACGAGGCGGCCACGGCGGTCATGAATACCAAGATGGGCGTCGTCAGCCGCCTGCTCGGGGAGGCCCAGGGCATGGCCACGGCGCTGGAACTGGTCCAAGGGGCCAAACTCGCCGGCCTCGACGTCAACCGGCTGGCCGACACCGCCGGCAGCGGCCTGCGCGAAAGGATCACCGTGAGCGACGAGG
>JBAIXY010000080.1:0-3616 GCA_037916205.1 Vicinamibacterales bacterium
GACGTAAACGCTTATGTGGACGCGCTGGGCAGGCATCTGGATCGGAGCCGGCTACTTCTTCGGCTGCGGCTTGTTGACGATGCTGATGGCGCAGTCCGGGCAGATCTGTTCGCAGATCTGGCAGCCGATGCACTTCTCGACGTCGATGAAGATTGCCGGCTCGCCGAGCTGCCCGAGCTCCTTCGGGTCCCAGGAGATGCACTTGACCGGGCACTTGACGATGCACTCGCCGCAGCTCTTGCACAGGCCCATGAAGCGGGTGTCGCGGTGCTTGTCGTTCTCGAGCACGTCCGGCCGGAAACGCTTGGGGTCGCTCAGGTCGACCTTGGTGTTGTTGGCCATAGTCATTTGATCAGGTCGTAACCGACGTCGAGCCCCTTCAGGTTCATCTCGCGGAGCGACGGGTCGCGCTCGTACTTATCCTTGAACTGCTTGTCGAGGGCCTCAGTGAAGGCGGCCTTGTCCAGGCCGGGGATGAGTTTGAGCATCGCGCCCATGACGATCATGTTGAAGGTCCGGGGCTTCTTCAGCTGCTCCTTGGCGATCCGGGTGGCGTCGATCTCGTGGACCTCGTGGCCCTGGAGCGCCGAAACGTCCTTGACCAGGAAGCTGTTGACGATGCACTTGGTCGAGGGCTGGAGGTAGCCGAAGATGCGGTCGATCGAACGCTGCGACAGCGCCACCCAGAGGTCGGCCTCGCTGAACTTCGGGTAAGGGATCGGCTCGTCGGAGATCTGGGCGTAGGCCATGGACACGCCGCCGCGCTTCTCGGTGCTGAAGTACGGCATGCAGACGGCCTTTTTGCCCTTCATCCAGGCGGCGCGGGCGATGATCTCGGCGACCGACAGCGCGCCCTGGCCGCCCTCGCCGCAGATGATGATCTTGAATGGTTCGGACATAGGGCGGTCAGTAATATTTCACGGGATAGGCCTTGGCCAGAGTCTTCTCCAGGAAGTCGAAGGTCGCTTCCGGCTTGTCCATCGTCTTCCAGTTGAGCGGGCACTGCGACAGGACCTCGAGGAAGGCGAAACCCTTGCCGTCGAGATTGTGCTGCAGCGCGTCCTTCATCATCTTGCGCAGGCCGACCTGGACGGTGGTGATGCCGCGGGCGACGAAAGCCGTCGGATTGACGTTCCGGATCATTTCCGGCGCGCGCATGTAGTGATTATCGGCGCCGCAGGGCGCGGTCGCGACCTTCATGCCGGGCAGCGTGGTCGGCGCCTCCTGACCGCCGGTCATGGCGTAGACGGCGTTATTGACCACGATGACCAGGATGTTCTCGTCGCGGATGGCGGCGTTGATCAGGCCGCCGACGCCGATGGCGTAGGCGCCGCCGTCGCCGACGTAGGCGACGCAGACGGCGTCCGGATTGGCCCGTTTGAAGCCGACCATGGTCGGAATCGTCCGGCCGTGGTGCGTCTCGATGGTGTCCAGGTTGAAATAGTCCCAGGCCAGGAGCGAGCAGCCGATGTCCACGCCGAAAGCCGTCCGCTTCTGCAGGCCGAGCTCGTCGATGGCGAAACCCAGGGCCTTGAGCACCTCGGGGTGCCCGCAGCCGGGACAGAACAGGTGCGGCTTGGACTCGAGCCGCGCGCACTTGGGGAAGGCCAGTTTGATCTCTGTGTCGTTCATAGGCGCGGCGTTATTTCTTCTGGGTCAGCAGCCCCTCGATCTCCTTGGGAAAGATGCCGATCGACGGGCGGAAATAATCCTCGACCGGCACGTTCAGACCGTAGAGGCTCTCTTTGACGAACCGGGACAGCTGGTCGTCGGCCGACTCGGCGACGATGACCCGCTGGGCCGAGGCCGCGGCGCGGCGAAGTTCGGCGTACGGGAAGGGCCGCAGGGTGACCGGGCGGAACAGCCGGGCCTTGATCCCCTTCGGCGCCAGGTCGTCGATCGCTTTCTTGACCGCGGCCGAGACGATGCCGTGGGCGACGATCAGCGTACCGGCGTCCTTGTCGCCGTATTCCTTGTATTCGACGATCTCCGGCGCCGCCTTGTCGAAGGCCGCCTTGATCTCGGTGTTGACCGCCAGCGTCTCCTCCTCCAGGTTCAGGCAGTTGCGGTAGCAGTCGTAGTCCACTCCGTCGACCGAACGCAGCTCGTATTCCGGCGAGGGCATGATCCCGGAGATCGGCCGGGTCCGGCCCTTCTCGACCATGTAGGCCTCGGTCGGTTCCATCTTCACGCCGCGTTCCTCGGGGGTCCAGCACTCCACCTCGCCCATCATCTTGGCCAGGTAGCCGTCGCCCATGAGAAAGGTCGGGAAGCGGTACTTCCAGGCGGTGTTGAAGACCTTGATGCCGTAGTCGTACATCTCCTGCAGGTCGGCGACCGAGTAGACGACGCGGTAGCCGTTTCCGTTGCCCCCGAAACAGGCCAGGTTGACCTCCTGCTGGGAATAGATGACCGTCGAGGTCGAGGGGCCGCCGCGCTGGTTGACGAAAATGACCACGGGCAGCCGCATCGCCTCGGCCATGGCCAGGCCGTCCTGCATCAGGATGTGGCCCGGTCCGGCGGTGGCGGTGAAGGACCGGGTCCCGGCCAGAACGCCGCCGATCAGCATGAAGCCGGCGTTGCACTCGTCCTCGGCCTGCACGAAGACCAGATTGTCCTTGACCCCCTGCTCGATGCAGGCCTGTTTGGCCCAGTAGTGGGCGACCTCCGAGGTCGGCGTGATGGGGTAGCCGTAGAAGGCCCGGGCGCCGGCGGCCCGCGCCGCGCGGCCCATCGCCTCGTTCCCGATGATGAATTTCTTTTCAGCCATAGTTACTTCGGGCCGGGCCGGCGCTTCCACTTCAGCACGCTTTTCCTCTCGGCTTTGGCCTTAGTCCTGGGGTAACCCCAAGTGTAATTAAAGATGTCGCTTTTGATGTTGCCCTTGGTCCGCAGGTACAGCTCGGACAGCAGGTACTTCATGGCGATGTTGAACCGGCCGTCGCGGTCGAAGCGGCGGACCGAGACCGGGATCTTGTAGGTCTT
This sequence comes from Vicinamibacterales bacterium, assembly GCA_037916205.1. Lineage (GTDB taxonomy): Bacteria > Patescibacteriota > Patescibacteriia > SG8-24 > SG8-24 > JBAIWZ01. The sequence continues at coordinate 2,986 of JBAIXY010000080.1, forward strand.
GAGCAGGCCGAACTTGGCCACCTTGGCCGCGCGGGCCACGTAGTCGTGGTCCTCGGCCAGCTTGATCTGCTCGTCGAAGCCGCCGATGGCCTGGTGGACGTCGCGGCGGACGAAGATGCAGAAGCCGGGGGCGTGCGGCGTCGTCGCCTGGGTCACCCACATGAAATAGTTGAAGGCGGCGTGGAAAACCTTGTCGACCGGCTTCTTGGACAGCGGCTTGATGCGGCAGGTGGCCGCGCCCAGGCGGCGCTTCTCGAACTCGGCCACGGTCATCTGCAGGAACCAGGGGTCGGGCAGGATCACGTCTGAGTCGAGGAACAGCAGGGACTCGCCGGAAGCGGCGTCGGCGCCGCGGTTGCGGCCGGCGGCCGGCAGCCCGCCCTCGATGACCTTGGCCCCGAACTGGCGGGCGATGTCCACGGTCTTGTCGGTCGAGTGGGCGTCGGCGACGATGATCTCGTAATCCTTGTAGGTCTGCGCCTGGATCGACCGCAGGAGGAACGGCAGGTAGTTTTCCTCGTTGTAGGTGGGGATGATTATGGAAAGCATAGCCGCGGATAATTATATCATTTCCCGCGGGGAGCCGACAGGCGCAGCCCGTAGAGGGCGATGCCGCAGGCCACGGCCACGT
>JBAIXY010000081.1:0-1795 GCA_037916205.1 Vicinamibacterales bacterium
ACCGCCCGGACGACCGATCCGGGCGGTTTTGATATGAAAAAAGCCCCGCGCGAGAACGCGGGGCGCACTGCCGGCGGGGCCGGCGTCAGACCAGGACCAGGCTGGCCCCGATCTGGTCGAAGTCGGCGTTCGGGCCGTCTTCGTCGTCGGTCGGCCACATGCCGATGGTCACCGCGAAGATCGGCCGGTCTTCGGCGACGGCTTTCGCCGTGACCTTGCCGGCGCTCATGCCGTCGGCGCTGACATAGGTGAACGAGCCGCCCGTCCCGGTCTCTTCAATGGGCGAGATCAGGTTCCCGTGGGCCAGATTGCCCTTGGCGATGACCTTGATCAGGTCCAGGGCCTGGATGAAACTGGGGAGCTGCAGCGGGACGATGAAGACCATCGCCTTGGTCGTCGGGTTGTGCAGCAGGACGGCGGTGCGGTGCGGCGACCCGGGCAGGATGTCATCAGGAGTGACGTCCAGGGTCGATTGCCAGCCTTCGACCTTTCTCCAGCCGGGCGGCAGGCGGTATTTGAGCTTCATGTTCTGTCCTCCGTGTGTTCAGGGAGCGGATGGCGCGATAACGGCTCTTGGCAAGGAGCTCCCGGCACCTGAACACAAAGGCTTTTATTTTTCACCTTCCAGCCGCCGGAACAGCCCGTCCAGGCGTTCGGCGCTTTTGGTCCAGCTGAACAGGGCGGCGCGGGCCAGTCCCCGCGCTCGGAGCGTCCGGGCCAGGCCGGGTTCCTCCAGCACGGCCTTCATGGCGTCGGCGATCTCGGCGCTGTCGTAAGGATCGACCAGCAGGCCGGCGTCGCCGACGACCTCGCCCAGCGAGGCGGCCTGGCTGGCGACGACCGGCGTGCCGCAGGCCATGGCCTCGAGCGGGGGCATCCCGAACCCTTCATAGAACGAGGGATAGACCAGCGCGGCGGCCGCCGAATAGAGCGCCGGCTGGTCGGCGGCGTCCACGTAATCGAGGAATTTTATCCGGTCCGCCGCCGGCGACCGTTTCGCCCGGTCGAAGATCTCGCGGTAGAGCCAGCCCTGGCCGCCGGCGATGACCAGGCCGGCACTGCCGCCGATCTTTTCAAAGGCGGCGATCAGGCCGCCGACGTTCTTCCGCGGTTCCAGGGTCCCCAGGTAAAGGAAAAATTCGCGCGGCAGGCCGTAGCGGGCGCGGACCCGGCCGATCTCCCCGGGTCCGGCCGGCGCGAATTCCGGTCCGGCGGCGGGAGTGATGACCGCGACGCGTTCCGGGTCGACGCCATAGGTCTCGACCAGGTCTGCCTTGGTGTGCCGCGACACGGCGACCGTAAAGGCTGCCCGTCGCAGCAGCCGGCGCGGCCGGACCAGCCCGTGCCAGAGTCGCTGTTTGGCCGAGAAGAAGCGGGGATAGCGTTCGAAGGACAGATCGTGGACGGTGACCACCAGCGGCCGTTCCGTGGCCGCGAAGTTCAGGTTGGGCAGATAGACGGCGTCGGCGCCGCCGGTCAGGTCCTCGATGCGCGGGCGCCCGGCGAAGGCCATGGCGGCGTTCAGCAGCCGGTTCGGGTACCGGCTGAAACGGTGTTCGACGCCCCGGCCCGGGGCCGGCAGGTCGTCCGGCAGCTCCCGGCCGAAGGCGTTGCCGAACAGGACATAGCTTCGGCCCGGCGGCGCCGGCCGGGCCAGCAAGGCGCGCAAAAGACGCGCCGTGTAGTTGGCCACGCCGCTGCGCCTGGTCTCCAGCATCGGGCGGATGTCCAAAGCGATGCGCATGACGGCAGTTTAGCACGCGGGCGGACATCAAAAAAGCCGGCCGCGGGCCGG
>JBAIXY010000082.1:0-12095 GCA_037916205.1 Vicinamibacterales bacterium
AGGTGGCCGGTCAGGGCCGCCTGGACGGCGATCTCGGCGGTCTCCTGGTCGCGGATCTCGCCGACCATGATGACGTTCGGGTCCTGGCGCAGGAGGGCGCGCAGGCCGCTCGCGAAAGTGAAGCCGATGCGGGCGTTGACCTGGCTCTGGTTGACGCCGGGCATCCGGTACTCGACCGGGTCCTCGATGGTCGAGATGTTGACCTTGGGCGTGTTCAGCATGCCCAGGATGGAGTACAGCGTGGTCGATTTGCCGGAACCGGTCGGGCCGGTCACCAGGATGATGCCGTGCGGCTTCTTGATGTTGCGGACCAGGATGTTCTTCGGCTTGGGCTGGAAGCCGAGCTGGTCGAGGGTCAGCGCCTTGGCCGTCTCGGAGAGGAGGCGCATGACGATCTTCTCGCCGTCGACGACGGGCAGCACGGAAACGCGGATGGAGAACTTGTAGTTGGGACTCTCGATCTTGAAGCGGCCGTCCTGGGGCAGGCGGTGCTCGTCGAGCTTCAGGTTCGAAAGGATCTTGATGCGGGCGACGATGCCCGAGGCCACCACCTTGGGGAAGGTCATGACCGGCCGGAGCACGCCGTCCACGCGGAACCGGACGATGACGTCGGTCTCGGACGGCTCGATGTGGATATCGGAAGCACCCTCCAGGATGGCGTGTTCGAGGATGGAGTCGACGACCCGGACGATCGGGATGTCTTCGGCCAGCTTGGACAGCTCGCGCTCCTCTTCGGCCGACGGCGCCTCGCCTTCCTTTGTCGGCACGTGGGTCAGGGCGCCGAGCTCGGCGCTGAGACTCTGCTTGTACTGCTTGAGCGCCTCGTCGAGCGACGACGGGTTGGTGTAGTAGACCTTGATCCGGGAGTTGGTCTTGCGCTTGATGAACTCGAAGGTCTGCAGATCGGTCGGATCGAGGGTGGCCACCCTGAGCTCGTCGCCGGTGCGCTCGAAAGCGACGATGTTGTGCGAGACGGCGATCGGCTCCGGGATCAGGAACAGGATGTCCTGCCGGATCGGCAGGTCGCGGAGGTTGATGAACGGCAGTTTGTAGTACTGGGCGGCGATGCGGTAGAGCATCTCCTCCGGCATCTTCTTCTCCTTGAGCAGGAAGGTCTCCAGCGGCATCTTCGCGTCCTTGGTCTTGGCTTCGGTGAGAAGCTGGGCCAGGCCTTTGGCGTCGAAAGTGCCGGTCTCCCTCAGAATCTTTTTAAGCAGTTCGTTGTTAAGCATAGCGCTTTTGGTATCACTGATATTTTACCATATTTATAAGGGGCTGGCCATGCGCGGTCGGAGCCGTCCCCGGCCCGGCCGGCGGTCCGGCCGGCCGCCTTAAATAGGCGACTTGTGCCCTGTCGGCCGCGATGCTACGCTGGTTGCGTTCCGGATAACGATATGAGCTCCAAGATCGCCCGTTTAGACACCCTGATCGGCGCCAATGATCCGGCCGGCAAGATCCTGGCCGGCTATTGCTTGGCGGCGCTCCTGGCCAATCTCGGCACCATCCTTGCTTTCGTGCTGCCGCGGCTGGGAAAATTGAGCTTCCTGCGCCTTCATTACACAGTCGAGATGGGCGTCGATTGGGCGGCCGAATGGTGGAAGCTCTTCGTCTTCCCGGTCGTCGGCACGGTTTTTTTCTTCATCAACGGCCTTTTCTCCGGTATACTGGCAAGGAAACACCGCATGCTCGGCCTGATGACCCTCGGCGCCACCGCGGTCATCGAAACGCTCTTGGCCGGAAGCGGCGTCATCGCGGTCCTGCTGAACCGCTGACCGTCCGACTATGCAATTTTCCGGAGTCATCAAGGTCTTCCTCTTGGCCGCGCTGTCCTTCGTCATCGCCATCGCCTGGACGCCGCTGCTCACCAATTTCCTGTACCGCCACCGGCTCGGCAAACAGATCCGCGACGCGGCCACCGCGCCGGTCATGTCCAGGCTCCACCAGGCCAAGAGCGGAACGCCGACCATGGGCGGCGTGCTGGTCTGGGGGACGCTGCTCGCCGTCATGGCGCTTTTTTATTACGGCGCCCGCCTCACCGGATCGGCCTGGCTGGCGCAGATGGATTTCTTTTCGCGCCAGCAGACGCTCCTGCCCCTGGGCGCGCTCGTCGCCTCCGCGCTGGTCGGCCTGGTCGACGACTACTATAACGTCCGGCGCATCGGCCCGCACGGCGGCGGCCTGCGCATGCGCCACCGGCTGCTGCTCTATACCGGCATCGCCGCGGTCGGCGCGCTCTGGTTCTTCTATAAGCTGGGCTGGGACCTGCTCCGCGTGCCTTTCGTCGGCAGTTTCAACATCGGCTGGTGGTACGTCCCGGTCTTCATCCTGGTCATCGTGGCCACCTCCTTCTCGGTGAACGAGACCGACGGCCTCGACGGCCTGGCCGGCGGCGTGCTCCTGGCCTGCTACGCCGCCTACGGCAGCATCGCCTTCATGCAGGGCAAGACCGACCTGTCGGCTTTCTGCGCCGTCATCGTCGGGGCGCTCCTGGCCTTCCTCTGGTTCAACATCAATCCGGCCCGCTTCTTCATGGGCGACACCGGGGCCATGGCCCTGGGCGTGACCCTGGGCGTCGTCGCCATGCTCACCAACATGGCCCTGCTCCTGCCGGTCATCGGCTTCGTCTTCGTCCTGGAGTCGCTGTCGGTCATCATCCAGATCGCCTCCAAGAAGCTGCGCGGCAAGAAGGTGTTCCTCTCGGCGCCGATCCACCATCACTTCGAGGCGATCGGCTGGAGCGAACCGAAGGTGGTCATGCGGCTCTGGGTGATCGCGGCGGTGACCGCGGTCATCGGCCTGGTCATGGCCATGGCCGACCTGGCGTATTTTTCCTGAGATCAAGGCGCCGCGGCTGCGGCGCGGCCGGCCCCGCCGGCCGGTGAAAACGGCGCACGCGCGCCCTATCGATAGGCGTTATGGCGAACCAATTCGGTGACATTTTCCGGGAATTGTTCGGCAACCGGCAGAGCGCCGACGTGCCGCTGATCCCGCTGCGCGACACGGTCGTCTTCCCGCGCATCGCGGTGCCGATCGTCGTGCGGCGCAAGAAGTCGCTCAGGGCCCTGGAGGAAGCGATGCGGCGCAACCGCGTCGCCGTTTTTGCCGCCCAGACTAAGGAGGACGTCGACGACGTCTCCTTCGGCGACGTCCATCGCGTCGGCACGCTGGTCAAGATCCGCGAGATGGTCAAGCAGCCGGACAAGAGCGTCCGGGTGCTGGCCGACGGCGTGGCCCGCGTGCGGATCACCGCCTTCGCCTCGTCCGATCCCTACGTCAGCGCCAGGGTCGAGCCGCTGGTCGAGCCGGCGGTCAAGAAGACCGAACGCATCGAGGCGTCCATGTACAGCGTCCTCAACCAGTTCCGCCGCGTGGTCAACATGGGAGCCAACGTGCCGTTCGACATCCTGCTGGTCATCCTCAACGTGACCGACCCCTGGCTGCTCTGCGACCTGATCGCCGCCAACCTGGAGCTCAAGGTGGAGGAAAAGCAGGAGGTGCTGGAGGCTGCCACCGCCGAGGCCAAGCTCGAATCGGTCGGCCGGGCGCTCGGCCGGCAGATCAAGGTCCTGCAGATGGCCTCGAAGATCCAGGCCGAGACGGGCAAAGAGCTGGACAAGATGCAGCGCGAGGTCTTCCTGCGCGAGCAGATGAAATCCATCGAGAAGGAGCTCGAGGGCATGGGCGGCGCGGTCGAGGCCGACGAGCTGAAGGACCGCCTGGAGAAGGCCGGCCTGCCGCCGTCGGTCAAGGAGAAGACGATGAAAGAGTACGAGCGGATGAAGGCCATGCCGTCGTTCAGCCCGGAGATCTCCTATCTGCGCACCTACCTGGAGTGGATCTGCGACCTTCCCTGGAACGTCAAGGACGAGTCGGTCATCGACGTGGTCAAGGCCAAGAAGATCCTCGACGAGGACCACTACGGCCTGGACAAGGTCAAGGAGCGGATCCTCGAGTACCTGTCGGTCCAGAAGCTGGTCGGCAAGATGCGCGGCGCCATCCTTTGTTTCGTCGGCCCGCCGGGCACCGGCAAGACCTCCATCGGCAAGTCCATCGCCCGGGCCTGCGGCCGCAAGTTCTTCCGCATGAGCCTCGGCGGCATCCGCGACGAGGCCGAGATCCGCGGACACCGGCGGACCTACGTCGGCGCCCTGCCCGGCCGCATCATCCAGGGCATCGCCACGGCCAAGACCCGGAACCCGGTCTTCATGCTCGACGAGATCGACAAGGTCGGCGCCGATTTCCGCGGCGACCCGTCGGCGGCGCTCCTCGAGGCGCTGGATCCCGAGCAGAACAATTCCTTTTCCGACCACTACCTGGAAGTGCCCTTCGATCTGTCCGACGTCATGTTCATCACCACCGCCAACCTGCTCGACACCGTGCCGCCGGCGCTCCGCGACCGCATGGAGGTCATCGAGTTCCCGGGCTACACCGAGGAGGAGAAGCTGAACATCGCCAAACGCCACCTCATCCCCAAACAGCTCAAGGATAACGGTCTGGAAAAGGCGGCGCCGAAGCTCTCCGACGAGGCCATCCGCAAGCTGATCCGCAGCTACACGAGCGAGGCCGGCGTGCGCGGTCTGGAGCGGTCGATCGCCTCGATCTTCCGCAAGCTGGCCCGGCGGCTGGCCGAGGGCGGCAAGGCCGGCGCGGATATCGGCGAGGCCGAGGTCGCGGAATTCCTCGGTCCGGAAAAATTCAGCCCGACCGAGACCGGCGTCGAGGACACCGTCGGCGTGGTCACCGGCCTGGCCTGGACCGAGACCGGCGGCGACATCCTGCAGATCGAGGCGACGCGGATGCCGGGCAAGGGCCAACTGATGCTGACCGGCCATCTCGGACAGGTGATGCAGGAGTCGGCCCAGGCGGCGTTCTCGTTCGTCCGTTCGACGGCCAGGGAACTGGGGATCAAGGAATCGTTCTTCAAGGGTTCCGACGTGCACGTCCACGTGCCCTCCGGCGCCATCCCCAAGGACGGGCCGTCGGCCGGCGTGGCCATGGCCACGGCCATCATCTCGCTGCTGCCCGGCAGGCCGGCGCGGCGCGACGTCGCGCTCACCGGCGAGATCACCCTGCGCGGCCGCGTGCTCGAGGTCGGCGGCATCAAGGAAAAGGTCCTGGCGGCCCACCGCTACGGCCTCAGGACCGTGGTCCTGCCCGAGCGCAACCGCAAGGACCTGGTCGACGTGCCCGAGGAGATCAGGAAGAAGATGAAGTTCGTTTTCGTGAAGGACGCGGTCGCCGCGGCGGCCGAGGTCCTGGGGCCGCGGACCGCCGCTCGCCGGCGGACCGCCGCAGCCGGACGGAAACGCCGCTGAACTGCTGACGCCGGCAGCGGCCCGCTATGCAAGCCAGACGACCGGACTACGTGTTTCTCGGACTGACCGGGGCGCTCCTGCTCCTCGGTTTCGTCCTGCTCACTTCGGCTTCGGGCCCGGTGGCCATCCAGAAGTTCGGCGACGCCTACTGGTACGTCAAACACCAGGCGCTCTTCGGCCTGCTGCCCGGCGCCCTGCTGTTCTACGCCGCTTCCCGGATCGACTACCGATTCTGGCGGACGCACGCGGGCTGGCTGTTCGCCGGTTCGCTGCTGCTCTTGGTCCTGGTGCTCATTCCGGGCGTCAGCGCGCGCTGGGGCAGCTCCCACAGCTGGATCAACATCGGAGGCCTGTCGGTCCAGCCGGTCGAGTTCGTCAAACTCACCCTGATCATTTTCCTGGCCGGCTGGTTCGAGGCGGCCGGCGACCGCGGCATAGCCGCTCCGGCCGCCGGACTGCTGCCGTTCCTGGCGGCGACCGGCGCGGCGGCGCTGCTCATCGTCCTGCAGCCCGACCTGGGGAGTCTGCTCATCGTCGCGGCCGCCGCGGCCACCGTCTATTTCGCGGCCGGCGCCCCCTGGCTCCATCTGGCCGCTCTCGGCGGCGCCGGCGGCGCGGCCCTCTGGCTGCTGATCAAGACCGCGCCCTACCGGACGGCCCGGCTGATGACCTTCCTGCATCCCGAACTGGACCCGCAGGGCATCGGCTATCATATCAACCAGGCGTTCCTGGCCATCGGTTCGGGAGGCTGGATCGGCCTGGGCCTGGGCCACTCGCGTCAGAAGTACCTCTACCTGCCGGAGGCGGTCGGCGACTCGATATTCGCGGTCACCGCCGAGGAGCTGGGCTTCGTGGTCACGCTGGCCGTGCTGGCGCTGTTCACGGCCTTCTTCTGGCGGGTGCTGAAGATCGCCGCCGAGGCGCCCGACGATTTCGGCCGCCTGACCGCCGCGGGCATCGCCGGCTGGATCTTCTTCCAGACCTTATTCAACGTCGGTTCGATGGTCGGCATCATGCCGATCACCGGCCTGCCGCTGCCTTTCGTCAGCTACGGCGGCACGGCCCTGATGGTCCTGCTCGGCGCCGCCGGCATCCTGGCCAACATCTCGTCCCAGGCGGCGGTCCGGCCGCTCAGGCGGCGGTGATCAACGTATGCGCGTCGTATTTACCGGAGGCGGAACATTAGGTTCGGTCACGCCGCTCATCGCCGCGGCGGCGGCTTTGCGCGCCGGCGATCCCGGCGTCGAACTGAGCTGGATCGGCACCCGGTCCGGACCGGAAGCGGCGACCGTCGCCGGGGCCGGCATCCCTTTCCGTTCCGTCAGTTCCGGCAAGCTGCGCCGCTACTTTTCGCTGAACAATTTCGCCGACCTATTCCGCATCGCCGCCGGTTTTTTCCAGGCTCTCGGCCTGCTCGGGCGGCTCAGGCCTGACGTCGTGGTCAGCGCCGGCGGCTTCGTCGCCGTCCCCGTGGTCTGGGCCGCCGCGGCCAGACGGATACCCGTCCACGTGCACCAGGAGGACATCCGGCCGGGCCTGGCCAACCGGCTGACGGCGCCGTTCGCCGCTTCGTTCTCCGTGGCTTTCGAAAAGTCCCTGAAGGATTTCGCCAAGCGCAGGCCGGTCTGGACCGGCAATCCGGTCCGCGCCGAACTTTTCACCGGTTCGCGCGCCGAGGCGCGCCGGCTTTTCGGCCTGGAAGAGGGGACTCCGACGGTACTGGTCATCGGCGGCGGCACCGGCGCCGGGACGCTGAACCAGCTGGTCCGCGCGGCGCTGCCCGGCCTGACGCCGGCCGTCCAGGTGCTGCACCTGACCGGACGGGGCAAGCTCGATCCGCTCCCGGGCGCGCCCGCCCGCTATCATCCGATCGATTTTCTCGGCGCCGACATGCGCCACGCCTACGCCGCCGCCGACCTCGTCGTCACCCGGGCCGGCATGGGCGTGCTCACCGAACTGGCCGCGCTCGGCCTGCCGGCGGTCATCGTGCCCATGCCCGACTCTCATCAGGAGGACAACGCGGCTTTCTTCGAACGGGCCGGCGCCGCGGTCGTCATCAGCGAAAAGAAGACCTTCTCCAAGGCTTTCGGCGAAGCGGTCGTCGGATTGGCCGCCGACCGGCCGCGCCTCGAAGCCCTGCGGGCGGCCATGTCCCGCCTGAACCGGCCGGACGCCGCCGCCACGCTCGCCGGCCTGATCGCGAAGACCGCGCAAAAGCGGCCGGCGGGGCCCGGCAGGTCTTGACAAACGGCGTCAACGGTGCTATTTTTTCCGGTTATCCGGCAGATCGCCGGCGGACCTTGCACCACGACGCGAAGATCGAACGTATCGAAAAGGAAGGCGGTGTCCCATGAAGACGCCGAAGGCACGACCGGCTGCAGGAACCGATCGTCCGGCGACGGACGAGACCATGCGGGAACTTGTCCGCATCATGTACCACCCGAATTTCTGCAGCGATCCCGACCAGTCGCTCTACGTGGCCAACCGCAAGCTCGGCTGCTCGCCGCCGCTGACCCACGCCACGGTCAAGCACCTCACCGAGCGGGCCGCCCGCTTCCTCATCGAACGCCTCAAACCGATCTTCCGCGACCGACGCGAAGAGTTCTCGGCGCTTGCCGTGAAGAGCCTGATCGGCGCTTCCTAGGACCTTCGCGTTTTTTTATTTCCGCCGACACGGTATAATTAGGGCATATGGCCGGAGTCGAACAGGAGGTAAAATCCGAATCCGAGCTCAGCCGCGAGCGGCAGGCGCAGATCGACAAGTTCGGGCTGCCCGGCCTCGAGGAAATGGGCCGCCTGGAGAACGAGAAGCGTCAGCGCAAGATCGAAGCCGAGTCCAAGCCGGACGACGAACAGGCCGGCAAGAAGCTGGAGATCGCCGACAAGCGGCTGGAGCTTTTTTATTCCGAGCACGACGCGGCCGGCGCGTTCAAATTCAAGAGGTTCGGCCGCGAGGTCCAGTCGTTCTTCGCCGATACCAAGGAACGGCCCAAGGTCATCGAGCAGAAAGAGAACGGCGAGTTCGGGCTGACCGAGGGGCAGGAGAACCGGAGGATGGCCTTCATCAACATGGGCGAGCTGGACCGCTTCAACAAGGAAGGCGGCGGACACGCGGCCGGCGACGCGGCCCTGGCCGAGACCAGCAGGACCATCGAACGGATCGTCCGCGAGAAGCTCAAGGACAAGGAGGGCGCCGCGTCCGGCTACGAACTGCTGCGCTACAGCGGCAACGAGTTCATGGTCAGCTTCTCCGACCTTCCCGAGAAAGAGTTCAACGAAGTGCTCCAGCAGATCAGCGAGACCAGGCCGTCGGTGCCGGGCGTCAAGGAGCCGGCGCCGCTCACCGCGACCGGAGTGGACCTCAGGGAGGCGATCTCCCTGATGAACGAGACCCAGCTGGGTCTGGCGCCGACCGAAAAAGTGGAGGCCGGCGAGGACGCGGCCCGCGAACTGGTCGAGGTGGCCAAGCACCTGGCCGACTTCCGCCTGGAAAAGGCCAAGTTCGAATCCCGCGCCAGCCGGGTCATGGAGGTCATGGAGGGGCAGGGCCCGGAGGCCGCCAAATTCTTCGACAACTACATGAAGAAGACCTTCAGCGGCACCGAGCTGGCCAGCCTGAAGGATTTCGAGAACCTGAAGGCCATGGGCGATCAGGCGTTCCGGGAAAAGGTGAGCCAGATGGCCGAAACCTCGGCACACAACCGGCTGTTCGAGGAGCGCAAGTTCGAATCGCTGACCGACGGCATCATCAGGAAGCGGCTCGAGGCCCGCCGGGTCATCCATGAGGGGGCGGACAAGGGCGAATGGCCCGGTTCGATCCTGTCTTCCGATGACCGGCTCGCTGCAGTGCCCGAACAGACCCGCGGCCAGGCGATCATCGCCGAAAAGAAAGCCGACGCCGAAGCGCCTGCCGCCAGCCCGGAGGACTCCGAACTGAAGCGCCTGGAGTATCAGATCGAGGTGGCCAAACGCGACGCGGGCACGGGGCTTCTCGACCGCGGCCAGCATTACGAAAAACTCGAGAAGTCGCTCGCTGAGAACAAGGACGCCTCGGTCGTCTTTGTCGACATGGGCTTCCTGAAATATTTCGACCAGAAAGGCGGCACGGACGTCGGCGATTCGGCCCTGAAGCTGGCGGCCGACATCATGGAGCGCGCCGTCGCCGAGAGCGGCGTCAAGGCCGAGGTCTTCCGCTACGGCGGCGACGAGTTCACCATCCAGGTGGAGGGCGGCGACGACAAGGCGGCCGAACTGGTCAGGAAGATCCATGAGCTGCGCGATTCGGCCGGCAAGGTGCCCAGCGGCGCCAGGTCCAAGGACGAATATGCGCCGACCAAACTGGTCTTCAACACCGGCGCCTGCGACAAGAAGCAGCTGGACGCCGTCATGTCCGACCTGGTCGCGGCCGGCCGGTACACGGCCGAGGACCTGGCCGATCCGGAGCGCGGACCGAACATCAAGGCCGAGGTCATGACCAAGATCGCCGACGTCGGCCTGGAATCGGAAAAAGCCGTCCGCCGCTTCGAACAGATGATCCGCGAGCTGCGCGACCCGGCCTACGCCAAGGACCCGCAGCGCAAGCTGCAGGTCGACTCCCTGATCAATTTTTCCAACAAGGCCATCTTCGCCGAGAAGGGCGGAAAGGAGCTGTTGACGGAACTGGCCGGGGCCGCCGAGCTGTCCGACGAGGAGGTCGACCGGCGCATCCGCGAGTTCGTGGCCGATAAGGTCGAAGAATCCCATGACGTCAAGGACGGCAAGCGCGACCTGCTCGACCGCATGGTCGAGGTCCACACCAAGATACGGGACCTGAGTTCCGAACTGCACCGCGCCCAGGCCGAGAGCGAGGCGCGCGGCGCCGAGATCGTCAGCCTGAGGTCGAGGCTCCAGGTCGCCGAAAAGGAAAGGCGCCAGCTGATCGAGACCAGAGGCAAGATGGACGACGCCTTCAAAAAGGCAGCCTGACCTGCGGAACAGCCGCCCGCCTTCCCCTGAAGGCGGGTTTGATTTTTGCCGGAGGCGGCGATAATCTGGCCGAAGTTCATTACATCGGATCGACGGCGTGTCCGGCTCGGACGCGCGGCCGTTGGAGGCATCATGGTCTGGCTGGTTTTGGTCCTGGGAGCCGCATTGATCATCGGCGGCGCGCTGGCGCTGTCGTACATCTCCGACATCAAGTGGAGACTGCGCAGCGCCGAACATGACGCCGCATTCTGGGAGAGGGAGGCGAAACGCATGGGCTGGAAGAACCCGTTCGAGGAGCTGGCCGAGTCGCTCAGGCAGAGCACGGAACTTTTGAAGGCCGCCGCCGAACGCCTGCGCGAGGCCGGCGCCCAGCAGGACGCGAACACGGAAAAACTTCGCGCGCTCAACCGGACGATGCGCGAGACCGCCGAACGGATGAAGGCCCCGAACGCGGCGCTCAAGGCCGCGGCCGACCGTCTGGATGCGGCCCGCTCCGCCCTGCCCGGATCGCGCGCCCCGATAGCGCTGCTGCCGCCGGCCGCCGTTCCTCAGCGGACGGAACTGCCCCGCCCCGCCGGCGACCCGCAGGTCCAGGCCGCCATCCGCCGCATCGAGAACGACGCCGCGGCTGGACGTGTCGAGACCGATCCGAAAAAGCTTAACTGAGCGGCGGAATGGCATTCCGCCGCTTTTTTATTCGCCGCGAGCCAGCCTTGACAGAACCGGTCATCCTTGCTAAGGTCCGCTGTTCTTTGAACTTAGATCAGGCACCCGTTCGCGGGTGTCCAACGATCAACGACACCCGCAACGCGGAGGCTGAACATGACCTCTGGAACGGCATCGCCCGTATTTCATCTGCCTCTTTCGCCGCGTCACCGCATCGCCGAGATCGTCTCGGCCTGCCCGGCCCTGGCCGTCATTTCCGAACGCCTGCCGGAAGGGCAGAAGCGGATGGCGCACGAGCGCCTCCTGTCCGAGCTCTTCCAGCGCTTGCTGCACGCGCCGGACCTGACCTACGAGACCGCCAGGGAGCTCCTGGACCACGACGCGCCGGCCGACGCCGTCGCCGACGAAGAGATGGCCTGGCTCCTGGCCGACCCGGAGACCAACCTGCTCTACGAGTGGTGGCGCGAGATCTGGGAACCCCAGACCGATCCGGAGCTGCGCCGGAGCGCGCGCTACTATGCCGGCCTGCTGGCCCGGCTGTACCGGCTGGAGCGGCAGCTGTTCGTTGAAGGACGTAAAGCCGCGGTCGTCTGACCGCCTCTCGCTCGAACGCCCCCTCGCGGGCGTTTTGTTTTTCCATGCCAAAACCGCTCCCCGAACGGGGGAGCGGTTCTTCTTTTTTTGTTCCGATGACTCAGGCGGCCCGGCGCTCGCTGTCCGAATTCTTGCCCTTGGCCGGGCCTTTCTTGCCCAGCCCGAACTGCTTGCGGACATCTTCGAAGAAGCCGCCGAACGCCTTGTGGACCTGGGCCTTGCGCTGCTTCTCGGTCACTTGCGCCTTTTTCTCGGCCGCCTCGATCGAGGTCGGCAGCGGCCGGCCGTACATGGCCTCGCGGCCCTTCTCCAACTTGACCTGCTCCTCGAAGAAGCCGTTGGCCAGCTTCTTGGCCGCTTCGTAGGCTTCGGCGCCGCTGGCCGAGGTGGCCAGGACCTTTTCGTATTCCTTCTTGAACTTGTAAAGCGCGCTGGCGGCGACGGAGTCCAGGCCGAGTTCGCGCGACATCGGCGGGACCTTCTTGCCTTCGGACTCCAGCCGCTTGGCCTCGGCGAAACCTTTCTTGGAAACGATCGTGCTGTAGGACACGTTCT
>JBAIXY010000083.1:0-2356 GCA_037916205.1 Vicinamibacterales bacterium
TCGCCGCCGTGCAGCCGCCGCAGGGATAGTTCTGGGTGTCGCAGATGCACTTGCACTGGCCGCAGTCGAAGACGTAGTTGGGCGCCGGGGTCGCGCCGGTGCAGGAGTCGGCGTTGGGATCGCCGCCGTCGGACATGCAGTAGTAATGCGGCGCGTAACCGCAGACGTTCTTCGTCGCCGTCGTCGGGCAGAAGAACGAAGGCAAGCCGTATGACTTGCACTTCTCGGCGGCGGAAGCCGCGGGCGCAAAGCTCAGGGCGGCGCCGATCATGACCGCACCGGCGACAATGATCGTCGACCTGACGAACAACGCAGACTTATACATTGATACACGCATAAAGCATGCCGGATTATTCATTGCGCCGCATTAAAGATAGAGCGTTGATTTACCAACATTTTAACACCGCGGGCCAATGCCAGCAATCGCTTCGCTGCGGCCAGGAAAGGGAGCCCGCCTGCCAACGTAAATACGCATAAAATAAGGCCGGACCGCGTTTGATACGCGATCCGGTCCGTGTCGTTGGGTAGTGCTGACCCGCCCCCTGGGTCAGGGATTGGGCGGAGCTATCGGTTGGCCGCCGGTCTCACCGGGAGCCGCTGAGCCGCCGGTCGAAGAAGCCTGGGCCGCCGACAGCCAGGTGATGGACAGCACCGGTATGGCCTCGCCCTGCAGCGGCGAAGCGGTGGTCACGAATTCAACAAGATCTCCGGCCTTGAAGTCTGAAAGCTTCATGGCCTCTTCCTTGTAGGGGTTGTCGACCGTCGGCAGCGGCTGCGGGGTGCCTTCGGCTCCGGCAGCCGCAGCGCCCGCGCCGGTTTGGCCGGCCTCGGCAGTGACCTCGGCCGCGGTCTTGGGCACGAACGCCCTGATCACGGTGTCGCGGCCGACCGTCAGAGTGAGCGGCGCCTCACCCGGGACGACCACGGGCGGCCTGACGACCAGTCCGGCCGACGTGACCTTGACCACGACGCCGGAATATTTCTTCGGCTGGATCGGAGTCGTGACCGCTCCGCCGGCGGTCTGTGCGGGCGCGGTCGACGAGAGGTTGATCCCGGCGCGCGGCGCCATGGAGTAGTAGATGGTCAGGCCGCCGACCAGGATCCCGGCCGCAAAGACCACGGCCGTTGCCAGGATCCGCTGATTGGGACTCATTCCAGAGTTCTTTTTCATATGGGCCTCCGTTCCGGTCCGCTAGTTAACGATGCCGCAGGTAAGGCGGACGTACGACGTTGTGGCGCCGTCATGGTAGTACTGCATGCCGCCGGCGCCCCAGGGCCAGGTCTTGGAACATTCCCATTCGCCGCCGTCGTTCAGACAGTTGTAGCCGGTCAGGCTGAGGGCCAGATAGCCGGACGGACAGGAACAGCCGACCCAGTGGGAAGTGCCGCCGGCCTCGTCGCAGTTCACGTAAGTGGTCTGGAGCGACGGCCAGCTGGAGCGGTTGACGCCGCCGAGCGTCAGGCTGCCGACGCTCGCCACGCCGTCGACCTTCAGGTTGTGGTTGCCGCCGATCACCCAGAGGTCGGAATTCGTCTCGACGAGCGGCTCTTTGCCCGCCGGCGTGCCTGGGAAAGCGAAGTGAACGTGGGCCCGATCGGAACCGCCGCTGATCGGATTATAGGTGTCGTTGACCGAGGAAAGCAGCTGTATTTTCGACCAGCCCGGGGTGCCGACCGCCAGGGTGTTGTTGATGTCGACGTCGCCCTGCTGACTGAAGGAAGCGACGACGTTGTCGCCCGGACTGCCGCCGTACGAGATCCGGAGGTAGCCGTTGCCGCGCGATGCCGCTGGCGTGTAGCCGTTGTCGATGTGCCACCAGGCCCAGCCGTCCGGCGGCCGGAGGGTCAGCGTGCCGGCCACGCCGCTGAAATCGCGGCCGGAAGCGATCGTCCCGAGGACGTGCAGTTTGTAACTGGGATTGGTCATGCCGATGCCGACGTTGCCGGTCGTACCGGCGCCGCTCGAAGGTCCGACGTAGAACGTCGGCACGGTCGAGTTGAAACCCACGCCCAGCGAGTTGTCGGTGGAGTTGACCAGAGGAGCGGCCGAACTGATGCCCATGCCCAGCGTCATCGAACCGATGCCGCTCGCGGTCACGGAGTTGCCCATGGCCGCGGCGTGGCCGCCGCTCGCCGTGCTGTAACCGCCGATGGCGACCGAGCTGTTCGTGCTGGCGCTGGACGACGGGCCGAAGGCGTAGGAATAGTCGCCGGTCCCGCTGGCGTAGTAGCCGATGGCCGTCGAGTAGTAGCCGCTGGCCGTGGCGTAGTAGCCGATGGCCGTCGAGTAGTTGGTGGTCGCCTGGCTGTTGCGGCCCAGGGCCGTGGAAGCGTAGGCGGACGCGGTGTTGCTGTA
>JBAIXY010000084.1:0-3454 GCA_037916205.1 Vicinamibacterales bacterium
GCGGCATGGTCAGTACGGCGCTCGAACGCAACAGCGCGACGCCGCCACCGACGACGATGCCTTCTTCAACAGCCGCCTTGGTCGCCTGCACGGCGTCCTCGATGCGCTGTTTGATTTCCTTCATCTCGGTCTCCGTAGCCGCGCCAACCTTGATGACGGCGACGCCGCCGGCCAGCTTGGCCAGCCGCTCCTGCAGCTTTTCCTTGTCGAATTCCGACTCGGCGGCTTCCAGTTCGCGCTTGATCAGGGCGATCCGCTCCTTGACGTCGCGGGGATCGCCGGCGCCATCGACGATGGTGGTGTTCTCCTTGGTCGACACGACCTTGCGGGCGCGTCCCAGGTCCTCGAGCTTGGTTTCCTCGAGCTTCATGCCGACCTCCTCGCTGACGACGCGGGCGCCGGTCAGCACGGCGATGTCCTTGAGCATCTCCTTGCGGCGGTCGCCGAAGCCCGGCGCCTTGACCGCCAGGGCGTTGAAGGTGCCGCGCAGCTTGTTGACCACGAGCGTGGCCAGGGCCTCGCCGTCGACGTCCTCGGCCAGGATGACGATGTCCTTCTTGCCGGTCTGGGCGATCTTCTCCAGGAGCGGCAGGATGTCGTGGATCGAGGAGATCTTCTTGTCGGTGATCAGGATGTAGGGGTCGGTGTATTCGGCCTCCATCCGGTCGGCGTTGGTGATCATGTAAGCCGAGACGAAGCCCTTGTCGAAGCGCATGCCGTCGACCACTTCCTTGTCGATGCCGAAGGTCTGCGACTCCTCGACGGTGATCACGCCGTTCTCGCCGACGTCCTTCATGGCCGAGGCGATCAGTTTGCCGATCTCGGGATCGTTGGCGGAAATGGACGCGACCTGTTCGATGCCGTCACCGGAGATGGGCTTGGAGATGCGCTTCAGTTCGGCCACGACCGCGTCGACCGCCTTATCGATGCCGCGCTTCACGGCCATAGGATTGGCGCCGGAAGCCAGCATCCGGAGGCCGGCGGCAAAGATCGACTGGGCCAGTACCGTCGCGGTGGTGGTGCCGTCGCCGGCGACGTCGTTGGTCTTGGATGCGACCTCCTTGACCAGCTCGGCGCCGATGTTCTCGAACTTGTCGGGCAGTTCGATCTCCTTGGCGACGGTCACGCCGTCCTTGGTGACGGTCGGCGAACCGTAGCCCTTGTCCAGGACGACGTTCTTGCCGCCGGGACCGAGGGTGGTCTTGACGGCGTCGGCCAGGGCGTCGACGCCTTTCTTGATCTTCTGCCTGGCTTCATCGGAAAAAAGTATCTGCTTGGCCATATGTCAGCTGGTTAACGCCGCTATTCCTCGATGACGGCGATGATGTCGGACTCCTCGAGGATCAGCAGGTCCTTGCCGTCCACCTTGACCTCGTCGGGGCCGTACTTCTTGAACATGACCTTGTCGCCGACCTTGACCGAGAGAGGCTGGATCTTGCCGCTGTCGAGCAGCTTGCCCGGGCCCACGGCGATGACCTCGCCCTGTTCGGCGCGCTCCTTCTCGACGGTGTCGGGAATGACGATGCCGGACTTGGTGGTCTCGGTCTTGGCGATGGGCCGGACCAGGACCCGGTCGGAGAGGGGTTTGACCTTCATACCGGAAATGAAACGTTAGGAATACGCATATGAAATTAGCACTCGGAATTTTAGAGTGCTAATTGACTGTTGTCAAGAAGTAAGCCGGCCGCAGTCAAGATGGATCGGACGCGGCCGAAAAATTGCTTATTCTTGATGATTTTCCGAGATGTTCAGGTAGGCCGCGTGCAGCAGGCCGGCGATCATCCAGAAGAGAAGCTGACCGAACCAGGACGACCAGAGGAAGTGGTCGAACATGGAGACGACGAGCATGGCGGCGAAGCAGGCGCCGTAAACGGTGACGCCGGATGAGGGGCCGCGGCCGTCGCGTCCCGGCGGAGCGGCCGGCAGGCTGGAGAGCCTCTGGAACATGAGCGCCAGGGTCAGGCCGACGAAGGCCAGCCAGCTGATGAAGCCGCCGAGGCCGGTCTCGACGGCCACGAGTTCCGGGACATTGTGCACGTAGTCGTAAAGCCACCAGCCGCGGCCGTCAGGCACTTCCTTGAACGCGGCCAGCGGCATGCGGCCGATGCCGACGCCCAGGTGCGGGTGGCGCAGGAAAAGATCCTTGGCGTCGCCGTAGAGCGAGAACCGTTCGACGATCGACTGCAGTTCAAGCCGGCCGCCGGCCGTCGCCCGGGTCAGCAGCGGCTCGGCGAAGACCCAGGACATGGCGGCGAAAGACACGGCGATGATGATGATCGAAGGCGTGATCACCGGCTTGAAGGTCAGGGCGGCGTTGCGGGACGAGGCGCTGACCGCCAGCCAGACCAGGCCGACGACGGTCGCGAGGAACGCGCTCCTGGACAGGGCGAAGACCAGGCCGGCGGTGATCACCGGCAGGAAGCCGTAGTAACGAAGATGCCGGCCGTGTCCGGGTTCATGCAGGCGTTCCGTGAAATGCTTGCTGCTGAGCGGCACGCCGTAGTAGGCGGCCAGGCCGACGCAGGCCAGGAGGCCCACGGCGACATAAAGCCCGTAGACGTTCGGATGGGCCAGGGCGCCGTAAGCGCGCAGCCACCGGCCGGTGTCGGTCTCGATGACGAACGAGCCGAATTCCGAAGCCAGGTGTGGCGCCATGCCCAGCCACTTGAAGGCCGGAGCGTTCTGGGTCAGGAACTGCCAGCCGCCGATGGCCACCTGAAAGACGGCGCCGCCGACGAACGATACCAGCGTCTGATGCGGGTCGGGCCGGAAGAGGACGATCGCCCAGAAGACCGCGGCGCCCGTGACGACGAAGCTGGCCGAGATCAGGCCCGCCAGCGGGTCTTCCCAGTTGACGACGGACAGCAGGGCGAAAGCGGCTACGGCCGCGGACAACCAGCCGGCCGGCCGTCGGGCGAACCTGGCGATGGCCTGGCGGCCGACGGAAGCGAAGACGGCCGCGGCAAAGGCGACGGCGACGATCTGCATGCCGAAGAGGCTGATCGTGCCCGGTTCGACCGGATGGCCGTCGAGCAGGCCCATGCGCCAGATATAGCGTGTCCCGCTCGGCGCGAAAGCGGCGAGGAAGGTGAAGATCCAGTTGATGATCTTGCGCCGGCGTGCGGTCATAGTCCGAGAGCGATCCGCCGTTCGAGGAACAGCCGCTGATAGGCTTCGCGGCGGTCGGTGACGTGGAATTTCAGGATGTCGTCGGAGACGACGACGCGGCTGTCCAGATTGGCCAGCCGGACCACGGCTTCCGGCAGGCGGCCGATCTGCAGCCGGCGCGCCGGCGCGTCCGCGGCGCGCAAGAGCGCGAGCAGCGATCGGCCCCGGGCCCCGGCGGCGGCCAGATCGCGCCGCCGGCCCATCTCCCTGCCGGCCGCGCCGGGCAGATTGCGCCTGATCCAGGCGTTCGCTTCCAGGAACCGGTCCATCACGCCGCCGGCGTCGA
>JBAIXY010000085.1:0-2125 GCA_037916205.1 Vicinamibacterales bacterium
GGATTTCGGCATCGCCATCATCATCCTGACGATCCTGATCAAGCTGATACTCTGGCCGCTGTCGGTGAAGATGATCCGTTCGCAGAAGGCGCTGCAGGACATGCAGCCCAAGGTCGAAGAGCTGAAGAAGCAGTACGCCAACGACAAGGAGGCGCTCGGCAAGGCGATGATGGACCTCTACGCCAAGGAAAAGGTCAACCCGGCCTCTTCCTGCCTGCCGACGCTGATCCAGCTGCCGGTCTTCATCGCCCTCTACCAGTCGCTGTCGCAGGGCCTGAAATCCAGCGGTTTCGACCTGCTTTATTCTTTCGTCGTCAACCCCGGCAAGATCGAGCCGGTCCTGCTCGGCTTCCTGAACCTGTCGAAGCCGAGCATCGTCCTGGCCCTGCTGGCCGGCGCGGCCCAGTATTTCCAGGCCAAGATGATGGTCACGCGCCAGCAGCCGGTCAAGACCAACGGCGCCAAGGACGAGGCCATGCTGGCCACGATGAACAAGCAGATGCTCTACATGATGCCGGTCGTGACCGTGTTCATCGGCTGGACGCTGCCGGCCGGCCTGTCCCTCTACTGGTGCCTGTCGAACATCCTGACCATCGCCCAGCAGGCCTGGTTCTTCCGCAAGAAGGCCGCCGCGGCGCAGCCCGCGCTCGCGGCAAAGAAATGATATGAACTACCGCGACTCGGATCTCCGCGGATTGCCCGTCGTCACCGAGGCCGGCGACAAGGTCGGCCGGCTGGCCGGCCTGATGATCGACGCGGGCAGCCATTCGGTGGCGCATTACGTCGTGGCCAAATCGCGGCTGCTGGCCGCCATCCTTCCCAAGGAGCTCCTGGTCCACCCTTCGCAGGTGGTCTCGATAGATGACGAGAAGATGGTGGTCAAGGCGGACCTCGTGACCGAGGCCGTCGCCGCCGAGGTCGTGGGCGTGAGGCGCGATCCGGCCACCGGCGGCATCTCCGGGATGTCGCGGTCGGTCAAAAACTGAACCAAGATAAGGAGCGGCGCCCTTGCCGGGCGCCGTTTTTCGTTAAGCCGCGTCCGGCTCGCCTGGAGCCGGCATTTGGTCTATATTTTATGGGAGTATGCCCGAGGCAGCAGACGAGAAAGCAAAATTGCGCGGCGAACTTCTGGCCGCCCTGGCCTATTTCGACCTGTTCGACTATCCGCTGACCGCTCCGGAACTGCGCCGGTGGCGCTGGGGAGGAAGCGGGGGCGCGCCGGCGCTGTCCGACACGCTGGCGGCCCTGGATGATCCGGCGGTCGGGGAATCGGGCGGATATTATTTCCTCGCCGGCCGGCAGGGGAATGTCGGCGTGCGGCAGCGCCGCTATCGGCTGGCCGAGCGGAAATTCCGGCTGGCCAGGAGATTCGCCCGCTGGGCGAGCCTGCTGCCGTCCGTCCGGCTGATCGCGGTCTGCAACAGCCTGGCCTTGTCCAACGCCGACCGCGACAGCGACATCGACCTGTTCCTGGTCTGCCGGCCGGGGACCCTTTGGGCCACGCGCCTTTTTATCGTTGGCGTCCTGAAACTGCTCGGTCTCAGGCCGACGCGCGACCGGCACGCCGATCGCTTCTGTCTGAGCTTCTTCCTTTCGGAATCGGCGCTGGACATCTCGCGCCTGGCGCTTCCGGACGGCGATGTCTACCTGCCTTACTGGGTCGCCACTCTCGTGCCGGTCTTCGACGCCGGCGGCGTGATGGACCGGTTCCTGGATGCCAACGCCTGGATCAGGCGCGATCTGCCCGGCGCCGGCGGCAGGGAGATGGGCCGGCGGCGCGACCTGGCCGCCGCCAGGGCCCGGGGCCGAGCGCTGCTCGCGTTCCTGCGCGCCGCGGACGCACCGGCGCGCCGATTGCAGATCAGCCGATTGCCGGAAGCCGTGGTCCGGCTGGCCAATCTGGACAGCCGCGTCGTCGTCTCCGACGACATCCTGAAATTCCACGTCACCGACCGCCGCGAAGCTTATCAGCGGCTGTTCCTCGAACGGCGGATCGCTCTCGGACTATGACCGCACGTCGGCGCAAGATCATCAACTGGATCTTCACCTTCCTCGCCGCTTTCGCGCCGAGCGGGACACGCTATATCTGGCGCATGGGCCTGCTCGACGGCCATCCGGTCGAACC
>JBAIXY010000086.1:0-8877 GCA_037916205.1 Vicinamibacterales bacterium
CGGGTCGGCCGGCGGCAGAAGGCGATCGCCGCCAGCGCCAGGAGCGGGACGGTGAAGGTCATGATCAGGTTGGCGTGCTGGGTCGCCCGGATCATCATGTAGGGCGAGAAGCCGAAGATGAAGCCGCCGATGGCCGCGGCGTAGGTCGAGCCGGTCAGCCAGCGGACCAGGGCGTAGGCGGCCAGCGCCGAGGCGGCGAACGACAGCAGGATGATCAGGTTGTAGGCCAGGATCGGGTTGCCGGTCAGCCAGCGGACCGGCAAGCCGACGGCCAGCATCAGCGCGCCGTCATAGCCGCCCCAGGCGTCGATGCCCTGCGGCCAGAAAAGCATCAGGCTCGGCGGCACGGAGGTCGCGCCTGCGAGCGCCTTGGCCAGCCAGTCGATCAGCCAGATGTAGACATTGGGGTCGCCGCCGGTCCAGGGATCGGGCGTCGGATAACCTTTGGTCAGATGGAGGGCCAGCGGCCAGGTAGCCGCCACGGCCAGCGCAAAGTAGGCCAGACCGGCCGCCAGGTAGTGCAGGTTCTTGTTCTTCAGGCGCATGGGGCAATTATAGCGCACGGCTCCGGCGCGAGCACGGCCCAGCTCATGGACGGCGGGTCTGCAGGACCTTATAATTAGCGGGTACTAACAAACATTTATATGTCCATAGCTAACGTTTTGTCACGCTGGTTCGGCGGCGGGTCGGCCGCCGCGGACTTGCCGGGCGGCGCCGTCAGGGTTGCATCAGCCGCAGACGTCGTCGAAGGCAAGCCGTTCTGCGCCAGCGCCGGCGGCCTGAAGCTGTCCCTGTTCCGGCTGAACGGCAAATATTATGCGCTATCCAATCTCTGCAAGCACCAGGGCGGCCCGTTGTGCCAGGGGCAGGTCGTCGACGGCGCCATCGTCTGCCCGTGGCACGGCTCTACTTTTCGTATCGAGACCGGCCAGGTGGTCAAGGGTCCGGCCGAGGTCGCGGTCGAGTCCTATCCGGTGGAACTGCGCGGCGGCGACCTCTACGTCAGCCTGTCCGCGCCGGCAACGGCCGGTCCGGCGCCGCGCCCCGCCGCGCTCAAGTTCAGCGCGGAACTTGATCGCGAGCGCCCTTTCTCCTACCAACCTTTCCTCGAAGAACTGCTTGCGGGGCTGAAGTTCCCGTTCAAACTTTACGGACAGCTGGCCGCCGTGGTCATCCACCAGAGTCCGGATGAGATCGATCTGCATCTCGGCCGCGTCCACGTGACCGAGCAGGACGCCAAGAAGCTGTCGGCTGCCATGGACGCGGTCAACGGGAAGTGGGGGACAGCCGTCACCTACTGTCTCTACCAGACCGACCAGTTCCCCGGCGTTACGCTCCTGAACATCCGCGGCCCGAAGGCGCCGAACGACCTGAGGGAGAACATCCGTTTTTGAACCGCTGGCGAATAAAAAAAGCCCGCCGCAGACCGCGGCGGGTTTTCAGATCACTGCCTCTCGCGTCAGGCCGGCCTTGGCCAGTCCGACGCGGACGGCGTCGAGCGCCAGGCTCTCGATCTGCCGGACGCGTTCCCGGCTGAGGCGCGTGGCCGTGATCCGGACGGCGTCCAGGTAGTCGGCCGTCTGGTCCAGCGTCAGGTCCAGGAAGAACCGGCAGCGGATGACCGCCGCCCAGGCCGGCTTGAGGCGTCCGAGCGCGGCCGCGAGCGCTTTGCTCGCCGTGCCCTGATCGATCGTCTCGGACGGCTCCGCGTTCTTCGACGCCAGGAAGCTCAGTAAAGTGGTCTTCCTGTCGTCGTTGACCCAGGAGTCGAGCGAGACGGTCTCCAGGCCGGCGGCGCGGCGGGCCTCTTCCAGCCGCTCCGGATCGAGCCGGGCGGCCTCGGCTTTCGCGCCGGGGCGGTGTCCGCGCCGGGGCTTCGCCGCCGCCGGGCCGGCCTCCCGCCGCTTGAGGGCGACGACGTCGTCGGCCACGCGGGGCGGCAGCCGGATGGTCCGGCTGAGGTCGCGCAACGCCTTCCTGATCTCGGCGCGGATCCACCAGTCGGCGTAGGTCGACAGGCGCGGCCTCTCCGGCCGGTCCAGGTCGAACTTGTCCACGGCTTTGATCAGGCCGATGCAGCCGTACTGGAAGAGGTCGTCGAGCTCGATGCCCAGGCCGGAATACTGCCGGGCGATGCTCACGACCAGCCGGCAGTTCAGCCGGACGATGTCCGTCGAAGCGGCCGCGCTGCCGCCCTGCGACCGCCGGATGAGCTCTCGCTCCTCGGCGGCGTCGAGCAGCCTGTGCCGCGTGAGTTTCTGAAGGTACGAACCGTTGTCCTGACCATTCGTTCCCCGGTGTCCGTGCATGATGTCCTCCATGGTCTGAGGATAACGACAGGCCACCTTATAGCGGCCGCCGGAAATACGCAACCCTTCGGGAACGCGGAGCAGCCAAAAAACCCGCCTCGGGGGCGGGTTTTTTTGTTGGCTGGTGTTAGATCTCCAGGTCAACGGCCGAAGTGTCGACCGGTTCTTCGGACCTGGGGCCTTCCTCGCGGCGCGGCGGCCGGCGGCTGCCCTCGGGTTCGTAGACCTTCAGGTTGACGCGGGCGTTGTTCTTGGCGCCGACGATCTTGAGAAGCGTGCGGATGGAGCGGGCCGTCTGTCCCTGGCGGCCGATCACGTAACCCATGTCCTCGGGGTTGACGTGCAGGGTGATGAGCACGCCGCGCTCATCGATGGTCCTGTCGGTCTTGACGTCATCGGGATGGCCGACGATCGCCCTTACAACGTATTCGACAAATTCCTGATCTTGGAACCGTTCTGCCATAGCAGTTTTGTGCGTGTCCGATCTTAGAAACCGGAGCAAGCTGCCTATTGAGATTAAATGGAACTTCCTCGGGGAAATCCCGGTGCCCTTAGACAAAGGGACTGCATTCAGTATAAGAAAGCGGGCGCGTGTTGTCAATCAAGCAGAGTTTCCGCTTCGGCCAGCTTATCGCCGTTCCCGGCCGGCTTAACCGAAAGGCGGCCGTTAGGCCGCCTTTTTCTCTTCCGCGGGTTTTTCGGCCCCCTCCTTCTTCGGTTTGTCGTGGGAGGTCGCCTGCTTCTTTTCCGCCTTGATCAGCTTGGCGTCGACCAGCAGATTATGGACGGTCGGCGAGGCTTCGGCGCCTTTGCTCAGCCAGAACTTGATCCGGTCCTCCATCAGGGTGATGGTCTTCGGTTTGGTCCGGGGGTTGTAGCGGCCGACGATCTCGATGGCCTTGCCCCAGGGGTCCTTGCGCTTGTCCTGGACGACGACGCGATAGCTGGGCTGTTTGGTCTTCCCGACGCGGGTGAGCCTGATGACGATCATAGATGAATTGTGGTTGGTTGACTCGTTCCGGTGCGGCGGGATGAGCGGTCCGGCCGCGGGCAGCATCTCCCGGCAGCAGACCGGGAGGGACTTTGTCGTACGGGCAGAGTGCCAGATAAATTGGGCGGCGTCAAGCGGGAATATGCGGGCGCCGCGGCTGCCGTTGGACATCAAAACGCCGCCTCAGGAGGCGGCGTTCGCTGACAGGTATCAGGTCAGACGGTTATCTTGGCCTTCTGGGCGTTCTTCAGGCCGCCGACCTCGTCGAGGTTGATGGACAACAGCAGTGAGGTCTTGTCGTCGCGCATGGTCACGCCGTAGAGGACGTTGGCCCGCTTCATGGTGTAGCGGTTGTGGGTGACGACGATGAACTGGGTCTTGGCGGCCAGTTCGCCCAGGATGTTGGCGTACTTGTCCGAATTGGTCTCGTCCAGCGCGGCGTCGACCTCGTCCAGGACCACGAAAGGCGACGGGTTGGAGGTCATGATGGCGCAGATCAGGGCGATGGAGACCAGCGTGCGCTCGCCGCCGGACAGGGTCTCGACGTTCTTGATCTTCTTGCCGGGCGGGCAGGCCAGGATCTCGATGCCCACGACCTCGCCGGGCGCGGCCCTCCGCTCCCTGCGGACCGGCGCTTTCTCGGCGGTCTCGCCGGGCGCGGCCTCTTCCTCTTCTTCCTCCTCGGCCTTGATCTGGATGAGCTCGGCCCGGCCGCCGCCGAAGAGCGACTTGAAGTAGCGGTCGAAGTCGCGGTTGATCTGGCGGAAGGCGCTTTCCGACCTGGCCTTGATGGTGACGTCGAGTTCGGCGATGACCCGCTCCAGGTCGTTGATGGCGGCCTTGAGGTCGGTGACCTGGGTCAGCAGGAACTCGTGCCGGCCGTTGGTCTCCTCGTACTCCTTGACCACCTCGGGATCGATGCCGCCGATCAGGTTCAGCTGGTATTTGAGCTTCTGCACCTGCTGGGAGAGCTCCTCGACGTTCTCGGTCCCGGTCGGGTTGTAGCTCTGTTTGACGTGTTCGGCCCGCTCGCCCAGTTCGGCGGTCATTTCCTGTTCGAGCGTCTCGCGGCGGGTCTCCAGCCGGGCCATCTCGATCTTCTCGTCGCCGAGGCGGCGCTCCAGCTCGTGGGCCGCGGCGATCTTGTCGCGCAGGCCGCGCTGCAGGGCGAAGAATTTTTCCTTCTTCTGGCGTTCGTCGCGGTTGAATTCCTGAAGTCTGGCCTGGGCGGCGCGGATCTTCTCGTCGTGAGCGGTCAGGGCGGCGCGCGACTCCTCGAGTTCCTTGAGCAGCGCCGGGTCCTGGGGAGCCGGCTGTTCTTCCGGCGCCGGACGCTCCAGCCGCTCGCGCAGGGAAACGGCGGACGAGCGGACCGCCTCGAGTTCGGGCGTGACGCCCTTGGCCTCATCGAGGGTGGAGGCGGCCTGCAGCTTGCCGATGGCCTGCCCCTGCCGCTCGCCGATGCCGCCGACCTCCTGGATGATCTTGGAGAGCGGCATGGTCGTGGCCGTCTTCCGCTTGACCTGTTCGGCGATCTCGATCCGGCTGCGGACGTTCATCTCGCGGTCGCGCAGGCGGCCCTTCTCCTCGAGCAGCTTCTCGTAGTCGGCCTGCAGGGCGACGAAGGCGTCCGATCCTTTTTCCTGCGATTCGAGCGCGGCCAGTTCGTTCTGGGCCTCGGTCAGCGTCGATTCGCGTGACTTCCAGTCGGCGTCCAGCTTGCCGACCTGCTCCTGCCGGGCGTCGATCAGACCCTTCAGGTCGGTCCAGAGCCGGCCGTAGTACTGGTGGGCGACCGCGTGCAGTTCCTCCTCGAGCTGGCCGCGGGCCTCCAGGCGCTTGACCTGGCGGTGCAGCGAGCGCAGCCGCGGCTCGATCTCGTTCAGCAGCATCTCGGCCTGGCCGAGGTTATCGCGGGCCGCGTCCATCTTGGCCACCGACTGGTTGCGTTTCAGCTGGAACTGCCGGACGCCGGCGGCCTCGTCGAGATAGTCCTTGCGTTCGGCGGGAGAGGCGATGAGGATGGCATCGGCCATGCCCTGTCCGATGACCGAGTAGGAGCGGGCGCTGAACTGCGCCTGGGCCAGCAGCAGCTGGATGTCGGCCAGACGGACCTTGTTCTTGTTGATCAGGTATTCGGACTCGCCGTCGCGGTAAACGCGGCGGCTGATGGCCACTTCGGAGTACTCGATCGGCAGCTGGCCGTCCTCGTTGTTCAGGTGGATGGTCGCCTCGGCGAAGCCGGAGCGGGCGCGCTTTTCGGAACCGAAAAAGATGACGTCCTCGGCCTTCTTGCCGCGCATCATCTTGACGCTCTGTTCGCCGAGCACCCAGCGCAGGGCGTCGGCCACGTTGGATTTGCCGGAACCGTTGGGTCCGACGATGGCCGTGATGCCTTTGTTGCCGGCCGCGGGCGGCAGGAAATCCAGCTCGGTCTTGTCCGCGAAGGATTTGAAGCCGACCATTTCGAGCTTCTGCAGGTACATATTCGGCCGCCCGAAAGAAAAAAAGCGCTAAGTGGCCGGGCGGCGTCGATCCATCCACATCGCGCTTAAAATTGTAGCAGTTCGAGGCGGACGCGCAACCTTTTTAAGGCCGTGTCCGCTTTTTTTTCCACAGGCGGCCGGCGGGTGTGGAAAAGTTGGGTAAAAAAAGACCCCGAGCGGGGTCTTTCAGCCTTATTTCCGGAGTTGCCGTCCGAACGGTCCGCGGTCAGGCAGGGCCGGCAGATCGAGCTTGGCGCCCAGGGCCGTCAGGGCCGACTCTTCGGCCGCCCGGCCGTAGCGTTCGCCGGCCAGGGTCATCAGGATGGCGACCAGGACCTCGGCCAGCAGGCCGACCTGTTCGATCTCGCCGACCGAATGGTAATGGTGCCACTCGGAAGGCCAGCATTCGGCCTCCTGCGCGTCCATGGAGGCGAGCAGGGCCCGGTGCATGTCCGAACCGACGGGGGCCAGCGACGCGGCGAACGATCCGTAGAGGCGCTCGGCTTCCCGGCCGAAGAGTCGGGAACGTTCCAGCCAGCCGTCGTAGCGCTTCTTGCGTTCCGGTTCCGGCAGGCTCTTGGCGCCGTACCAGATGACGGCGGCCGAGCCGAAGATGCCTTCGCAGGCGCGGCAGATGGCCCTGAGGCCGACATCGTCGGCGGCTTCGCGTGGCGCGGGGCGGAGGTCCAGCGCGGCGGCCGGCAGCTCGCCGACCTTCTCCAGGAAGTCCTGCCAGCGTTCGACCGTCGTCCGGCGGTAAAGGTGGTCGCCGGTGACGGCCAGGACGGGCAGCTGGTCCTCGACCAGACGCGCGGCGGCCAGGACCAGGCGGTTGGCCGCGGCCGGATGTTTGGCCAGGGGCTGCCGTTCCTCATCGTCGCGCTTGCGGAACTGTTCGATCTCGTGCCGGGTCCGGAAACCGCGGCGGTCGCGGTACTCGCGGAGCAGGCAGCCGTGGTAGCCTTCCCAGTCCGGCGGCGGCGACCAGCCCAGGGCGCACTCGCGCCAGTGGCGGCCGGCCTCGCGGGCCTCGTGGGCCAGGCCGCGCAGCTCTTCGGCCCGCAGGCGCCCGGCGCCGAGCGGGCCTGTCCAGAGCTCGGCGGCGCTGAAGAGAAGGGAACTGGCTTCCTCGAAATACGGCGCCGCGATCATGCGGCTGACGATCTCCTGGCGGATGATCGCGGTCCAGTCGATACCGAACCTGTTTTTCATCTGCGTCTCCTTCTTTAAAGAACAGCCGGATATTGGCACCGCGGGGGCGAATTGTCCACCTCGCCGCGGCCCAAAAAGAAAAGGCCCGCAGGGCGGGCCTTGTCGAGACGAAAGAGCCGGTCAGCGGACCTTCGCGGCGTAACCGGGAACTTTCTGTTCCCGGAGGAAGCGGCGGATGGTTTCCAGCGCCACCGCGGTGCCGATCTGCCGACGTTCCTTGCCGTGCGACGTCCAGGCGCTGCCGACCGTCAGGCCGACAAGCCGGCGGTCAGAGGCGGCGAAGAGGCCGGCGCCGGCCAGACTGAAGGTCTTGTCGGTCGTGGTCCACTCCGGCTTCGAACGCATCGAACCAATGATCCTGGCGAATAACCAGGGGACATGACCGGCCGCCGGTCCCAATCGGCAGGCCGAGATCCCGACCGCATAAACGGTCTGGTCCGGCGCCTTTCCGGCGGAGTCGGACAGTCTGGCCGGCTGGCAGACGGCGGGAGCGGCGATGATCAGGGCCAGGTTGGTCCTGGCGTCGGCGGCAGAGACCTCGGCGCGGCTCAGCGAATTGCCGCAGACCACGAGGAGCCTGTTCTTGCTGGACCCGTCGATGATGTGCGCGGCCGTGACGATGTGGCCGGCGCGCGAGACGACGACGCCGGAGCCGAGCAGCCGGAGGCTGTTGTCGTCCTGTCTGGCGTAGACGCCGACGACCTGGTCTTCCGGCGGCTGGGGCACGCTGGCGGCCTGGCAGACGCTGACGAATCCGCACCCGGCGACGGCCAGGGCGATGATCAGGCCGGCTGGGCCGGCCAGGGCGGAGAGGCACGTTCGGTTGTTCCTCACTGGAACCCTCCTTGCAGGTTGTAAAGCTTTCCCGTCAGAACGACGGACCGCAATTATTATCATTATTTAGCGGTTTTGTCAACCCCGCACCTTAGCCTTAAGGCGAAGGTGAGGGACACGTTGACACCGCTCTCGGCCGCTGATAAGGTCAGACGCTTGAGATATATGGATATCAGGTTCGCTTTCCGGGGCGCTTTCGACGCGCTGACCGGCGCAAAAAAGATACTGACCGTTTCCCACCGCAAGCCCGACGGCGACACCCTCGGCGCCGCCGCGGCCATCATCGAGTTCTGCCGCAGCCGGGGCATCGAGGCGGCCGGTTTCTGCGTGGATCCCGTGCCGGACCAGTACGCTTACCTGCCGGGAGCCGAAAGCTTCACGACCGACCCGCGGGCCATCACACATGGCGACCACGACCTGCTGGTCGTCCTGGATGCCGGCGACCTGCGGTTCGCTGGCGTGGCCGAACTGGTCGACGCGGCCCGCCGGGGGCCGCCGATGGTCTGTTTCGACCATCACGCCACCAACGAGGGTTACGGCGACATCAACGTCATCGATGCCGGCGCTTCGTCCACCGCCGAGGTCGTCTATCGTTTTTTCGAGGCCTGCGGCGTGGACATCAGCCGCGAGTTGGCCGTCTGCCTGCTGACCGGCATCTTCACCGACACCAGCTATTTCACCAATCCGGCGACCAGCAGCCAGTCGCTCGAGGCCGCCTCGCGCCTGATCCGCCGCGGCGTCAAACTGCAGGACCTGACCGACCGGTTCATCAACAACAAGTCCGTGGCGGGGCTGCGCGTCTGGGGCCGGATCATGTCGCGGCTCAAGTACAACGAGGTCCTGGGCATCGCCTCGACCGCCGTCTTCGAAGAGGACAGCCGCGATTTCAGCGATGACGACCGGATGGACAGCCTGACTAATTTCCTGAGCGGCACGCTGGACGCCAAGGTCCTGCTGATCCTCAAGGAAGTGCCCGGCGGACAGGTCAAGGGGAGTTTCCGGACGACCGGCGACACTGACGTCTCGGCCGTGGCCAAGCTGCTGG
>JBAIXY010000087.1:0-7554 GCA_037916205.1 Vicinamibacterales bacterium
CCGTCGCGCGACGGCCTGCTGACCCTCGAGAACATCGCCCGCGCGGGCGGCTATACCGGCCTGCTCCTCGGCTATCCCCTGTTCTCGTCCGCCGGATTCTGGGGCAGCCTGACCATCCTGACGGCGCTCCTGCTGGCCTCGCTGATCGTGACCTTCAACGTCTCGATGCACGAACTGGCAACGAAGATCATGGGCGCGCGCCACGCCGGCTGGCCGTGGCCGTTCGGACACCGGTCCGCCGCGCCGGGGCAGGCGCCGGCGGAGGAACCGCTGCCCGAGTTCAGGAAACGCCCGGTCGGCGAGTCCGCGGCGCCGGAGCAGCCTGCGGCCGAGACGGCCGCCGCGCCAGAACCGCCGAAACGGAAGATGCGCAAATTGGCCGCCGTGCCGCTCGACCTGCTCGACAGCCGCGCCGCCAAACCGACGGCCGGCGACGTCCACGGCCGGTCCATGACCATCAAGAAGGCCCTGGAGAACTTCGGCATCCCGGTCGAGATGGGCGAGGTCAGCGTCGGCCCGACCGTCACCCAGTTCACCCTGAAGCCGGCCGAGGGCATCAAGCTCGCCCGCATCACCGCGCTGAACAACGACCTGGCCATGGCCCTGGCCGCCCACCCGATCCGCATCGAGGCGCCGATCCCGGGCAAGCCCCTGGTCGGCATCGAGGTGCCCAACCAGTCGGTAGCCATCGTCGGCCTGCGCGAGGTGCTCGAGTCGCGCGAGTTCGCCGGCCGCCGCTCCAGCCTGACCATCGGCCTGGGCAAGGACGTCTCCGGCAAGCCCTGGGTCGCCGACCTGGGCAAGATGCCCCACCTCCTGGTCGCCGGCGCCACCGGCTCGGGCAAGACCGTCTGCCTGAACTCCGTCATCCTGTCGCTGCTCTTCCAGAACAGCCCCGAGGACCTGCGCCTGATGCTCATCGATCCGAAGCGCGTCGAGCTGCCGGTCTACAACGGCATCCCCCACCTGCTGACCCCGGCCATCACCGAGGTGCCCAAGATCATCAACTCGCTGAAGTGGGCCCTGCGCGAGATGGACCGGCGCTTCGAACTGCTCTCCCAGTCCGGCCAGCACGACATCGCCTCGTACAACCAGGCGGCCGCGGAGAAGATGCCCTACATCGTCATCGTCATCGACGAGCTGGCCGACCTGATGGTGGCTTCGGCCTCCGAGGTCGAGGCCTCGATCATCCGGCTGGCGCAGATGTCCCGCGCCGTCGGCATCCACCTGGTCGTCGCCACCCAGCGCCCGTCGGTCGACGTCATCACCGGCCTGATCAAGGCCAACATCACCAGCCGCATCGCCTTCTCGGTGGCCTCGACCACCGACTCCCGGACGATCATCGACACCACCGGCGCCGAGAAGCTGGTCGGCCGCGGCGACATGCTCTTCCAGACGCCGGAGCTGTCCAAGCCCAAGCGCATCCAGTGCTGCTACGTGAGCGACGGCGACATCCGCAAAGTGGTCGATTTCCTGGTCTCCCAGCTCGAAGAGCCGGCCGAATACGAGGAGGGCGTGACCGAGAAGCCCAACGGCGGCAACGGCAAGCCTTATGATTTCGGCTACGGCGATGACGGCAGCGACGAGCTCCTGGACGAGGCCCAGGCCACCGTGGTCAAGGCCGGCAAGGCTTCCGCCTCTTATCTGCAGCGCCGCCTTAAGATCGGCTATGCCCGGGCAGCCAGGCTCTTGGATTTATTGGAGGAAAAGGGTATCATTGGCCCTGGAGACGGCGCCAAACCGCGCCAGATCTTGGTTTCGCACGTCCGCGATGAGGACGGCATCCACGTCATCGAACCCGAAGAAGATGAGCAAGACAGCGGGCAGAACGACAATTGACACGCCGGTCTCGGCGGGCTGCAAGATCGCCGACTCGGTCGGGGCGCTTCTCAAGAAGGCCCGTTTGGACATGGGCTGCGCCAGGAGCGAGGCCGCCGCCCGGATGAAGGTGCCGGAGCGCTATGTCGCGGCGTTCGAGGAGAACGATCACGGCCGGCTGCCGGATGACGTCTACAGCCGCATCTACCTCAAGGTCTACTGCAAGTTCCTCGGCCTGGACACCCAGACCACCCTGAAGCTCTACAAGCAGGAGAGGACGCGCTTCCTGGCCGCCAAGACAGCCGCCCCGGCCGAAGTGCGCCGCCACCCGGTGGCCCACATCCCGGCCAGCCAGATGATCGCCGCGCCGCACCTGATCAGGACCGCCCTGCTCATCGCCGGCGTCGCCGGCCTGGCCGTCTACCTGTGGTGGGCCGTCGGCAACATCGTCCGGCCGCCGGCGATCAGCCTCTGGTCGCCCCGCGACGGCCTGGTCACGCCGGAGAGGACCGTGACCATCGAGGGCCGGACCGAAAAAGAGGTGTCGCTGCGGATCAACGGCAAGACCGTGGCGGCCGACAGCCAAGGCATCTTCCGGGACACGCTGGACCTGCAAAGCGGGCTCAACGTAATCACTATCGTCGGCGCCAAGAAGCACAGCCGCGAGATGGTCATGACCCGCCGCATCCTGGTCCAGCCGAGCGAGAAAACGACGGCCGCGGTCACCGGCGCCGCCGCGGACAACTGAAGACCGGTCCGTCCGATGAAGGTCAGGCCGCCCGGAGAGGCGGTTTTTTCGTATCGCGGACCGGTCCATATATATGAAAAAGCCCCGGCTGGCGTGCCGGGGCTGAACGAACGCGGACTGGCGGCGAAGATCACTTCTCCGCCGGCTTCCGGTTGAAGATGTCGACCTCGTCGGCCTTCTTCTTCTTGAAGGCGTCCTCGGTCTGGTCCGAGGTGACGATGTCGTACTTGTCCAGGTCGATCTTGGGGAAGCCGAACATCCAGCCGACGAACAGCGCGGTGTTGCCCTGCAGCAGCGTCGCGTACTCGCGCTTGATGTCGATGAGCTGCTGCTGGTCGGCGGCGAACCCGTTGCGGCCGGCCTCGATGGCGGCCTGCAGCCTGGTGTAGACGGCCGCGTCGAGCTGGGGGTTGTGCTCGCGGATGAACTGGAAGACCGCCTGGGAGCCCTGCTCGCCGTAGCGGCCCTTCATCGTGTCGCCCCAGATCTTCTTCATGTCCTCGACGTACTGCTCGGGGACCTGGGCCATCTCCTTGAACTTCTTCCACATGTTGTCGTAGTTGTTCTGGTTCTGCTTGTATTGGGCGACGACCCGGTTCTCCAGCCGGACGCAGTCCGACCGGTAGCTCAGGGCGGTGCCCAGGAAGACGACGGCGAGAAGGACGGCGACTCCGAGGATCGAGAAACCGATGACCTTGTTCATGACCAGCTCCTTTCGTTGGTCCTGCGGTTATTCCACTTCACCAGCGGCCGGAGCCGCGGAAGTAGCGGGAACTGCGATACTCGTCGCCGAACGGGTCCTCCAGCCAGAAATAGATCTGGAGGCCGACGGCGATGAGACAGCCCAGGACGAAGATGAGCCAGATGGCCCAGCGGGGCGGTTCGATGGTGGACTTCAGGTACTCGAAGTCGGCCATCGGCCGCCGGACGAACTTGGCGGCCACCTCTTCGGCCACGATGTCCAGGACCTTGTCCCCGTCGAAGGTCTTCAGCTCCAGGATGCGGTCCCGGATGCCGATCTTGACCTCCTCGTTCTTGGTCCAGGAAACGACGCCGGCCCAGGCGATCTCCGGCCGGTCGACGGCCTCGGGAGACTCCCTGAGCCCGACGACGGCGACGAGATCGTTCTTCTTGCCGCCGAGCCAGGCCTCGCGCAGGCCTTCCAGGTAGGACTGGTCGTCCTCGCGGACGACGATGACCGTGATGTTGACCTGCTTGGGCGAACCGAGCCTGGCGTTGATCTCCGAGAGGCGGGCGCCCAGGCGCGCGGCCTCGGGGACCGCGGCGCCGACGACCAGGAACCGGTTGGCCCGGTAGTGGTCGTAGACGACCGGATACCTGGGGATGCGCCCGGCGAACTTCTTTTCCGCCCCCTGGCGGCGCAGTATCGAGTCGGGATTGCCCTTGATGTAGTTCTTGTAGGAGTGCTCGACCGCGGTCGGTTCGCCGATGACGATGGCGTTCCAGCGCGCCGGCGAAGCCGACCCTGGGGCGTTGCAGCCGTCGTGATAGACGAGCTCCCGGTTGGAGCTCATCGCCTCCCACTCGATGTCGTGCGAGTGCAGATAGCAGGTATCCCAGCAGGTGCTGCAGTTGCCCTTGCTGTCGCAATTGCAGCTGTGCGGGTTGCAGGGATAGCTGTGGCAGCAGGACCCGGTGTCCTGCCACTTGTTGGCGATGACGCCGTTCCAGATCTCCGTGTCCGCCGTCTTGCCCGCCAGGGCGATGAAGTAGCCGATGGCGATCAGCACGACGACCACGGCTTCGTGGACCAGGAACTCCTTCCAGGTCACGCGGCCTCTGCTGAACAGCAGTCCGGCCAGACCCAGCAGCACGGGCACCAGCAAAAGAAGGAATAGCACCATGACCGGCCTCCTTTGGGACTCCGGGTGTTGGCTTTGATCGACTCTGGTTTTCAATGTGCGCGCCGATATCAAAACGTATCGGACGCGCTAATCTATGACTTTCCTGGGATTATGTCAATATATGAAAGCCGAAGTGCGGCCCGTGTTCCCCTTCGAAAGTTATCCACACCGGACCCCTTGACATACCGAACAAAAACCGAACAAAACCCCAAAAATCTGCTATATTTAAGGACGTTCGGCGGCACTTGCGTCTTTCTTAAGGCCGGGTTATAAAGCCGCCAAATTCATTTGACCCATCTATATGGTCAGCAAGGAAACCAAAAAACCAGCTAAACAGGCCGCCCCCAAGGATGACCCCAAGCTGCGCGCCGTCGGCGCCGCCATCGAACAGATCAAGTCGCGCTTCGGCGAGGGTTCGATCATGAAGCTGGGCGAGACCAAGCGCACCGACGTCGATACCGTGCCGACCGGCTGCCTGTCGCTCGACCTGGCCCTGGGCATCGGCGGACTCCCCCGCGGCCGCGTCATCGAGATCTACGGACCGGAGGCTTCCGGCAAGACCACCCTGGCCCAGCACGTCGTGGCCGAGGTCCAGAAGATGGGCGGCACCGCGGCTTTCGTCGACGCCGAGCACGCCCTGGACCCGGAATACGCCCGCAAGATCGGCGTCAACATCGACGAGATGCTCATCTCCCAGCCGGACACCGGCGAGCAGGCGCTCGAGATCGTCGAGACCCTGGTCCGTTCCGGCGCCGTGGACGTGGTCGTTGTCGACTCGGTGGCCGCGCTCGTGCCCAAGGCCGAGATCGAGGGCGAGATGGGCGACCAGCACATGGGCCTGCAGGCGCGCCTCATGAGCCAGGCCCTGCGCAAGCTCACCGGCATCGTCGCCAAGACCAAGACCATCGTCATCTTCATCAACCAGACGCGCCAGAAGATCGGCATCGTCTTCGGCAACCCGGAGACGACCACCGGCGGCATGGCCCTCAAGTTCTATTCCTCGGTGCGCATCGAGGTCCGCCGCTCGGCCCAGATCAAGCAGAACGAGAAGGTCATCGGCAACCAGGTCTCGGTCAAGATCGTCAAGAACAAGGTGGCGCCGCCTTTCCGCACCTGCAAGTTCGACATCATGTATAACGAAGGCATCTCGGTGGCCGGCGACCTGGTCGACCTGGGCACCGAGACCGGCGTCCTGGCCAAGAACGGCAACTCCTACGCTTTCGGCGAGACCAAGCTGGGCGTGGGCCGCGAGAACGCCAAGGCCTTCATCAAACAGGACCCGAAGCTGACGGCCGCCCTGCGCGAGGCCATCTGGACCAAGGCCCAGGAAGCCGAAACGGCCAAGGCCGTCGTTCCGGCCAAGATGCCGGCCGAGGAGCCGGTGGAGGCCTGATCGACGATGTTGCGAAAAGAAAAACCCCGCGCCTCGACGCGGGGTTTTGAATAGGATGCGGGCCCGTCAATCGACACAGAGCGTCACCATCTCGGTGGCGCGGTTGTACTTCACGCGGCGGCGCACGCTCAGGTCGCGCACCAGGTCGATGACCTCGATGCCGAAGCCGGGCAGACCGCGCTTGTTGAGCTCGCGGCTGAGCTCGCTCAGGTCCAGGCTGCCGCCTTTGGCCTTAAGTATCTCCAAGACGGCTTCTCTTGCTTTCATTCGGCCTCCGGGTAAAGGACTGCGCTGGCAGGTTAGCCGAACGGCCGGCAGTCGGCAAGTCAGGCCTAAAAAACAAAACGGGCCGGCGCGAAGCCGGTCCGTTCCTTGTTTTTCCTTACTTGGCCCTCTCGACGTACTCCCCGTTCTCGGTGTTGATGACCAGCAGATCGCCCTGTTCGATGAACATCGGCACCTGGATCTTCATGCCGGTCTCCAGGGTGACCTCTTTGGTCACGCGGCCCGACGCGGTATCGCCTTTGACCGCCGGCATGGACTCGGTCACCTTGAAGGTCAGCTTCTTCGGCAGATCGACCGAGAGCGGCCGGCCCTGGTAGGACAGCACGCCGACCTCCTGGCCCTCCTTGAGATACGCGCCCTTGTCGCCGAGCATGTCAGCCGAAATGCCGGTCTGCTCGTAGGTCGCGTTGTCCATGAAGTAGTAGTTGTTGGCGTCCTTGTACAGGTACTGCATCTTGGACCGGTCGAGGTCGACCGTTTCGACGCTCTCGCCGACCTTGAAGGTGTTCTCGACAACCTTGCCGGTCTGGACGTTCTTGAGCTTGGCGCGTACGAAAGCGCTGCCCTTGCCCGGGTTGACGTGCTGGGAATCGGTCACGACGCAGATCTCGCCGCGGAACATGATGAAGGCGTCCTTCTTGAGAGCTGTGGTATCGGCCATAGGCTTGGTCTTAAGCTCAGCTGTGCTTAATCTCGGAAAATGTCATTAGCCGGAAAAAAGAGGACGTCCCGGATGTCACGGGCGTCCGTGAGCAACATTACCAGACGGTCAAGGCCAAAGGCAATACCCGCGCTGTCGGGCATCCGGCCGACCGCTTCCAGGAACTGTTCGTCGATGGCCCAGGGGACCTTGCCCGCGGCGCGGCGCTGGGCGCTCTCCTCCTCGAGCCGCCGGCGCTGCTCGGCCGCGTCGTTCAACTCGGAAAAAGCGTTGCCCAGTTCGATGCCCAGGCAGTAGGCCTCGAAACGCTCGGCGTATCGGGGATCGCTCTTCTTCAGACGCGCCAGCGCGGCCATCGAGCGCGGGTACTCGCAAAGGAACACCGGCCTGGCCGGCTTGGACGATCCGGGCTCGGGCATGCCGAGCCGCGGCTCGATGTCGCGCAGGAAGATCTTGAAGTAGACGTCGTCGAAAGTGTCGGACGGCATTACCCGGCAGCCCTTGGCGGTCACCGCCGCCCGGAACCACTCCGGGTCGTCGATGCCGCGTCCGAGGTCCAGCCCGGTGAACCGCTCGAACGCTTCGGCCGTCGTCAACCGCGGCCAGGGCGGCGTCAGGTCGACCTTCAGGCCCTGGTAGACCAAAGGCGCGGGCGCTCCGGCTGCCACGGCGGCATCGGCTACCATTTCCTCCGTATCCTTCATCATCGCCGAGTAATCGGCGTTGGCCCGGTACCATTCGATCATGGTGAATTCCGGGTTGTGACTGCCGCCCCAGGGCTCGC
>JBAIXY010000088.1:0-4512 GCA_037916205.1 Vicinamibacterales bacterium
CTGCAGGTGATCTCGAGCCAGACCGTGGGCAAGACCGGCAAGCACGTGCGATTGGGCGTGCTCGGCGACCGGCCGAAAGAGAGCAAGCTGATCGGCTTCAATCTGGCCGCCGCCGCGGCCGCCTTCCGTCCGGGCAGCCGCATCGACGCCGTCGTCGAGGTCGGCGTCAACGAGTGGAACGGCAACAGGGAGATCCAGCTCAAGGCCCTGGACCTGCGCGCCGCGGAAGAAAGCCTCGAACGCCAGGCCGAGGCCGCGTCCGCCGAGCAACGCTGAAAGGAAACATATGAAAAAGCTCATCATCCATACCGACGGGGGAGCGCGGGGGAATCCCGGACCGGCGGGGATCGGCGTCTACGTCACCGACCCGGAGGGCCGCGTGGTGCTCGAACATTGCCGCTACATCGGCGAGACGACCAACAACCAGGCCGAGTATCGGGCCGTGATCGACGCGCTCGAGCACGCCAAGCAGCTCGGCGCCGAAGAGATCGACTTTTTCCTTGACTCCGAGCTTGTCGTGCGCCAACTCAACCGGCAGTACAAGGTCCGCGATGCCGACCTGGCGCCGCTCTTCGTTCAGGTCTGGAACCTGTCCACAGTCTTCCGCCGCGTAACCTACACTCATGTCCGCCGCGAGGCGAACACGGAAGCCGACCGGCTGGTCAACCAGGCTATTGACCGCCATTTAAGGCAGGGATAAGCCTGTCTTTGCCCGCCTTTTTCGTGTATAATCAAGGTAGTATGGAAAGCGGGCCGAAAGGCGGCAGGGCACGATTATTTTCGGCTGCCATTTTGGTAATGGCAGGCTTTATTTTTTTCGCGCCCCAGCCGGCCAAGGCCGGCGCCGCCGACAACGTGTCGGGCTGGCTGTGGTCCGGCACCGTCGGCTGGATCTCCCTGAACTGCACCAACTTCGGCACCTGCGGCGCGTCGAATTACGGACTCAAGATCATCGACCTGCCCGACGACGCCTACGGCAAGCGGGCGTCGCTCAGCGGCTACGCCTGGTCCGGCAATTTCGGCTGGATCTGTTTCGGGGCGACCTGCGATCTGACCACGCCGGCCGTCAAGAACCCGGAGAACACAGAAAAGAACTACGCCTACTGGCGCGACCGGCTGCCGCTGACCCCGGCCGTCAGCTGCACGGTCGACGCCGACTGCCCGCTGACCGAAACCTGCTCGGACGCGCTCGGCAACCGCTGCGTCCGCAACAGCCAGTTTTACGGCTGGGCGCGCGTCCTCAGCCTGGGTTCGGCCGGCTGGATCTCGCTGAACTGCTATAACGAGGTCCAGCACGACTGCAGCCCGACGCTGAATTATTTCGTGGCCTTCGACAAGGATACCGGCGACGCCTTCATCGACGACAAGAACCGCGACGTAAATCATTACGGCTGGAGCGGCAACACCGACGGGACGGGCATCGGCTGGGTGGACTTCAGCCGGATGCACAGCACCTGGGTGCCGGCGTCGATCGGCCGCATCCAGCGGCCCGCGGGCATCTTCGAACCGGACGTCCTGCCGAAACCGGCCGGCGTCCATCCGTCGACGTTCGACATCAAGGTGCTGAACGTCTTCGCTCCCGGCGCCGCCGGCGGCACGCAATACAACATCTCCTGCCAGCTCGGGCTGCCGAACGGCAAGACCATAACGCTCGGGCACGACCTGAACGACCCGCTCGGCTACCACGGCGTTACCGAGACGCTCAGCTACACGATTACGCCAGAGGACTCCGTCGCCGGCGGCATCCAGCAGAACAAGATCTGGTTCATCAATTCCTGCCGGCTGTCCGGCCCCTTCGACCCGGCCACTTCCTGCGCCGGCGACGCCGACTGCGCCGGCGGGGTCTGCGACCTGCCCAACGGCGGGTTCTGCCGGCCGATCGTCGCCGCTTCCGGCAAGCGGCCGCTCTTCACGCACCTGACCACCTGGACGCTGTTCGATACCAACCAGGACTTCTACGACGCGGTCAAGTGTTTCGCCAGCTTCCCCGGACAGTTCTTCAGGAACGCGACGCGCTGCGATTTCGCCGGTGACGCCTCTTTCAGCATGGCCATGGCCAGAGGCATCGACATTGACCGCACTTGCACCGACTGCACCGACCGCTTCTGCCAGGGCATCTCCTACTTCTGCAATCCGCAGCGCAAGCCGACCCGCTGCGTCTGGGACAACGTTTCGGGCGACCTGAGCCGGTGCACGGACCTGACCTACAAGCCGGGCGACCTCTGCTGCACCAAGCAGCCGATCTCCCTGGGTTCGCCGTTCAGTTCGGTGGTCAACGGTCTGGAATGCACGTACGGGGACCCCAACGACGGCTATTACGACTGCGACTGCCTCGACCAGCAGAAGTTCGACGCCAGCCCGGACGACGACTGTTTCGCGCCGGGGTACGAATACGGCGACCTCTGCTGCAATTCGAGCAGCGAAGTGGTCAAGGAAAGTCCGCCGACGCCGTAAGATGAAAGCACA
Organism: Vicinamibacterales bacterium; assembly: GCA_037916205.1. Taxonomy (GTDB): domain Bacteria; phylum Patescibacteriota; class Patescibacteriia; order SG8-24; family SG8-24; genus JBAIWZ01. Next base: position 2,467 of record JBAIXY010000088.1, read on the forward strand.
GCAGCACAATCCGCGTTGCGTTTCGCCGGCCCTGGTCATGGGTGCCGTGGTTCTGGCGTGGCTGGCCTGGTGCCGCGGCGCATCGGCGACCATCGCCCCGGCCTCTCCCGACTGCGCCGGCAACATCTGTTCCGGGCAGGTGAGCGTGGGCGGACAGACGGTCAAGTATTACTACACCGAACACGTCAAACCCAGCGGCCTGTTCAAGATCAGGTTCGACGGCGGCGTATACAATACCGACAAGCTGATCTCCTTCCTGCTGTTCATGACCAAGGACACCACCAACTTCTCGAGCTGGGGAAAATACAGCAACCCGAGCGCCAAGCTGACGCCGCAAGCGCAGGACATACCGACCGAAGCGGTGAACCCGGGCCTGACGTCCTACGAGCGGAGGTATACGAGCGGCTGCAGCGGCTGCCGCGTCGACCAGGTGATGTACGTCGGGTTCTCCGGGCTGCCCGATGATCCAGCCGGCTACGAGTTCAACTTTTCCATCTTCCAGAACGGCGATTCCGGCGGCAAGAACAATCTCAAATTCTACGTCGACGCCGGAGCCCCGATGAACGACGACGAGTCGACCAAATGGGTCGACGGTTCCGGCAACGCGGTCATCAACGGCCTGGACGAGCCCTGTGCCGATCATATCCCGCCGAACTCCGGCGGCGTGCCGATAGATAATGACCTCAACTTCCTGCCGAACTGCGCCGATCCCAAATGCGACGGCCAGGTGGGCGAGGTCGGAACGGACCATATCTGCGAGATCCCGGAGAAGACGCGCTGCTGGGACGATTTCGACAACGACGGCGACGGGATGATCGACTGCGCCGACGACAGCTGCGACGGCCAGGTCGGCCGAAAGGCCGACGGAGTGATCGATGCCGCCTACTGCCAGTACGGCAACGAGTACGGCTCGCTGAATTCGCTGAACAACACCTCGCCCTGTGATGACGGTTTCGACAACGATCGCGACGGCCGCAAGGACTGCTACGACAACAAGCTGTGGACGGCGCCTGACGCCTACACGTATTTCACCACGCCAGTCGCCGCTATTGGCGAGACCAAGATCTGCTGGCGTCATCCGCTTTACGGCTGCCCGCTGACCGAGACCAGCTGCACCGATGGGGTGGACAACGACGTCGACGAGGCCTATGGCGACGGAAGTTATCCGACCGCAGAGGTCGCGGCTTGCGAGGCCGGCGGCCCAGGCCCCTGTTCATCAGGAGCGGACTGCCGCGATTACGACTGCGCCGGCAACCCGGCCTGTCCTTACGAAGAGGACAAGACGCCGACAGGCCAGCCGGCCGACGCTCAGTGCTTCAACTTCGACGACAAGGGCCGTCCGGTCGACGACGACCTCGACCACAAGGCCAACTGCGCCGACCCCGACTGCATCGGCGTGACCTGGGGCGGCATGACCTGTTACGACAAGGAATTCGATCTCGGCCAGCGGATCAATCTCTGCGCCAACAAGTTCGACGACGACGGCGACGGTCCGGCCGATTGCGCCGATTCCGACTGCAAGGGCAAATTCGGCAACTGCGGGCCGTGTCCCAGCCGCGAGGATTACCTTTACGGCGCCTGTTCCGACTCCAAGGACAACGACGTGAACGGCTACACGGACTGCGCGGACAACAAGTGCATCGGCAAGCTGGGCAGCACCAGCAACGCCGCGTTCTGCTCGGGCCGCGCGGCCGGCGACGAGAAAGCGGGGACGTTCCCCGACATGTGCAGCGACGGCTTCGATAACAACGGCGACGGCCTGATCGACTGCGCCGAGCCGGCCTGTGCCGGCGCCGTCGTCGCCCCGGGCGGCATCAAGTGCAATTCGCCCGAGGAGGCGGATTGCGCCGACGGTTTCGACAACGACAACAACGGCCGGATCGACTGTTTGGACCCGGCCTGCCAGACGGGGGGGATATGCTACGCCGCCAACCACTGGATAGTCGCGCCCCAGTGCGTCGAGGTCGGCGTCTTTTCGGCGCCCCGCTTCTTCACCAGCAACGATCCGACGGTCAGCGCTTCGGTCTACGGATCGTCGCGCGTCAG
>JBAIXY010000089.1:0-2200 GCA_037916205.1 Vicinamibacterales bacterium
ACCTCTGGCTCGGTCTTAGCGGCAAGGGGACCGTGGAACTGAACGGTCGCCAGATCATGGCGGAAGAAGGCGTGACGCGGTTCCGGGCGGGGCAATTTCGGCAAGAGGTGGAACTTCGCCCCGGAGACAACCAGTTCGTGTTCAAAGTACAGCCGGCGAACGGCAAAGCCGCGATCGCCGCTCTGCTGGTTGGCACGGAAAACCACGGCGACAGCCTCGAAGGGGCAACCTGGTCTGCTTGATGCAGACTTGTTCTTGGCGAGGCAGGCGTTCCGGTTGCAGCGCCGCTCTTTAGCGGCGTCAGCCGGGCGAAGCCTTTAGAGCCCAAGGGCTCCTTTACTCCGGCAGTGGAAGACGTTATCCTGCTGTGTCCGGCAGCGTTGCAGAGTGGGGCGGGCGTTCGGGTCCGCGGCCGGCATCCAGGCCGGGGCTGAGCCGAAGGCCGACGTGGAAGTCGGCCGCAGGCCTGGAGGCCTGCCCCACTGGCGACGCAGCCGAGGAAAAACCTTATGAAAATTCAACTAACGTGTATCGTCATTCTCGCGGCGCTGTTGGCTGGCTGCGCCAGCGCTCCACCGCCGCCGCCCGCAAAGGCTCCCGCCACCATCGGCAGCATCGTCCGGCTGGATCCGGCGTTCGATGCGCTGGTCGCGAAAGACGCGCAGATTGAAAAGGTGGCCGGCGGATTCACCTTCACGGAAGGCCCGCTGTGGCGTCCGGCAAGCAACATCCTCTGGTTCAGCGATCTGATGGCGAACAAGCTTCGCTCGGTGACGCCGGACGGCCAGGCCGCGGTCGTAATCGAGAACGCCGGCGGCGTTTCCAGTGCGCCTCCCGGAGGCTATATCGGATCGAACGGCTTGATCGCAGATAAGGATGGCGCCGTACTGGCCTGCCAGCACACCAACCGCGACATCGTCCGCATCGACAAAGACCTGAAGATGACCCCCGTGGTCCAGAAGTATGAGGGGAAGCGGCTCAACAGCCCCAACGACCTGGTCTACAAGTCCGACGGCGCACTGTACTTCACGGATCCGCCCTTCGGCCTGCCGAAGATGGATGACGACCCGGCGAAGGAAGTGAAGTTCAACGGCGTTTACCGCTTCGCGAATGGCAAGCTGACGCCGGTCATCAAGGACCTGCCCAAGCCCAATGGCTTGGCGTTCTCGCCCGATGAGAAGTACCTCTATGTCGCCAATAGCGGACCGAAGCGGCTCTGGATGAAGTACGATGTGGCGAAGGACGGCACAGTCTCCAACGGCAAGGTGTTCGCCGATGTCTCCGACGCAAAGGAAACCGACGTACCGGATGGGCTGAAGGTTGACCAGCAGGGCAACGTCTACGCTACCGGACCGGCGGGCATTTATGTCTTTTCCCCGGACGGCAAGCAGTTGGGCACGATCAAGACGCCGGAAGGCCCGTCGAACCTCAATTGGGGTGACGACGGCAAGACGCTCTACATCACGGCCGTGACCAGCGTTTACCGGATCAAGACTCTGACGCCCGGCGTAAAGGCCCTGTATCAGTAGATTCGAATCTTCTTTCGAGGGTTATTCGCATGAATCGCAGGAACTACTTGAAAGCGCTGGCGGCGGCCATTCCCGCCGCCGGCTTCGCGCAGCAGAAGACGCCTGCCAAAGGCGCGCCGAAAGCAGCGGCAAAGCCTCCCATCCTGCTCCACTGCGACCTGTTTCTGAACTCGGCCAAAGAGAAGGAGATGTTGTCGGTTTGGCACAACACTTTCAAGCCGGCCATCAGCAAACAGCCGGGCTTCGTGTCGGTTACGCTGCTGAAGCTCCGGAAGGAGAACCAGGGCAAAGCGCCGGCGGGCGCCTCATACCGTCTGATGATCAGTTTCAAGACGGAAGAGGAGCGGCTGACGTGGGTGGCCACCGACCTGCATCAGAAAGCATGGGGCGCCATGGAAGCATGCCTGGTCGGCGATAAGTTTAACGCGCTGCTGTACGACCCCGTAGTGTAGATCCGGCAAGCGCAGACGTTTCAAAGCCGCGACCGCGAAGGAGCGGATTGCGCCCGCTGGCGGGCACGATCCGTTCCCTGATGGTCGCAGCTCTTTCTTGTGGGGCGGACCTCCAGGTCGGCCAGACGCTTTTGATCACTGCCGGGCAGCGGGTCATGGGGGACCCGCGCAGACCTGGAGGAGGAACTTGCGAGATTCTGATCGCCGCAGGCCCCGGCA
>JBAIXY010000090.1:0-2145 GCA_037916205.1 Vicinamibacterales bacterium
TGACGTCGGGCAGGAATTCCTCCTTGGCGCCGGCGTGGATGAAGTCCTGGCGGACCAGGAGCGTCCAGGCGAACTTGGCCTCGGCGTCGTACTTGAGCCGCGCCAGGGCCCGGCCCCAGAGCTTCAGGGTGGAGAGCGAGCGGGTGCGATAGAGGTTCTGGACGATTTCGTCGCGGCGGGCGCCGGCGGCCATGAGTTCGGACGCGGCCTCAAGCGTTTTCGGGGTGACCGAGGCGGTCTTGAAGCTGCGCGTCTTGGCGATCATGCCCGCGAGCAGGCAGGTGGCCACGTCCTCGTCGAGGAAGTGCTCGCCCATCGCCCGGAAAAGGGAGTAGACGACCTCCGCCGAGGAGGTCGCCGTGATGTCTACGGCGTTGATGTTGCCGAAGTTCTCGTTGGCCGGGTCGCTGTCGATGTTGATCACCGGCCGGTGGTAGAAGAAGTCGGTGTTGGCGGTGAACAGCCCGCCGATCGACGGGTAATCCGGCGTGTCCACGGCGATGATCAGGTCGTACTTGAAGTCCGAGGCGGCCGTGGTCACGTCGCGGCTGTCGAACTGGCCGTCCCTGGGCGTGATGTAGATGCGCAGCCGGTCGCCCTCGAGGTCGTAGGACAGTTCGTCGATCTTGCGGTGCGAAACGTCGAGGTTGATGATGAACTTCTGCAGCTGGCTGAAGGCGGGTTTGATGCCGTCCAGTTTCGGCAGGAAGCCGATCTGTTTTGACGGGATGAAGCCGTCGGCCACGATCTCGACCCGTTTGCCTTTTTTCTCCAGGATGAGCCCCAAAGCCAAAGCCGAAGCGACGGCGTCGACGCTCCAGTCGCGGCGGAAGGTCACCAGGATGTGGGAGCTCCGCCGCACCGCCTCCAGGAATTGCTTGTCCGCGGGCAGGGCCATGGCATTTTGGAAGCGGTGCCTGACTCCGAGCGACTTTACGTCGCGAGGTGTCTGGCTCCGCCACCTTGTTCTTTAAAACACCACCTTTGTGGAATGAGCCACCTTAGCCCCGGCCTCGGAGGCTGTCAATAGGGGATGGTTAAGCCACTTTGTCAGTGTTAGCTGACAAAAAAGACCCGCCGTAAAGCGGGTCGTCAGACTATTCCGGCGGTCGTGAGCCAGGGGATCAGCCTCAGCTGCGTCCACTCCAGGACGAAGCCGTAAGCGAACCACAGCGGGGCGAAACGCGGCCGGATGTAGCGCCAAAGGCGCAGCGGCGACCTCTCATATTCCCAGGGGCACCGGCCGAGGATCTTCTCGGTGACCAGGCCCCAGATGAACTCCCAGGCGTAGATGCCCAGGACGTATGAAACGCCCCGCAGCGGCCAGGGCCAGGCAAAGATCCCCGGACAGAAGGCGGCCAGCAGCGGAAAGCTGATCGCCGCCGACAGGCCGAAGACCAGGATGGACCAAAGCCAGGTTCGGCAGGGCAGGGACCAGTCGATCCGGTCGCCGCGCAGCCGGCGGTTGATCTGGTCGCGGACGCCGTTGAACGCGGATTCCGTCGCCAGGCCGATGACCGTGTAGGCCAGGAGTCCGTACAAGAACGCCGTCATGACCCCTCCTTGCTGGATCGCCTTTATGTTCTGAAGAACGACCTTCGAAATTAAACCCATTTCCATCGCCGAGTCAATCCGCTTTTTTTGCGGCGCCGCGCGCCAGGGAGCGGTACCTGGCACTCGGAGACGCGTTCGAATGGCAGGCGGACCGGTTGATTTCCGCGGGAGAAAGCCTATAATGGGCGTATTCTTTGCCTAGAAAAATGCGGTGCCTGACAACGAGCGACTTTAGGTCGCGAGGTGTCTGGCTCCGCCGCCTTTTTCGGAATAGAAGCCACCTTATATGGTCGCCCAGAAATCCGCACCGAAAAGATCCGCGAAGCCGGCCGTCGAGACAGCGCCCAAGCGCGCCGAGCTGGCGCCGGCCTACGACGCCTCGGCGGTCGAGGACCGCATCTACGCCTCCTGGGAGGGAAGCGGCCTTTTCAACCCCGACAACCTGCCCGGCCGGCGGTCCAAGCCGTTCGTCATCATGATGCCGCCGCCGAACGCCACCGGCACCCTGCACATCGGCCACGCCATGTTCCTGACGCTCGAGGACCTGATGACCCGTTTCCAGCGGATGCGCGGCAAGGCGGCGCTCTGGCT
>JBAIXY010000091.1:0-5467 GCA_037916205.1 Vicinamibacterales bacterium
GAATGGGTCTCCGGCCGGCGGAGCGACTCCGGGCCGCGAGCCCGGGCCGAGAACCGGTCGCGCGCCGAGTTCCCGCTGTTCCTGGCCATCCGGGCGCGGAAACCCTGAATCGCGGAAGGAACGCCGCCTGCGGGGCGGCGTTTTTGCGTTTCAGCGGGCCATTGACATTTACCGGACAAACCTATAATTTAGCTCAACACAGCTCTTTTCAACGATAGGAGGCCACATGGCACCCGCATCGGCAAAATTTCGCGTCGTCGTGACGACCGGCGGCACCAAGGAACCGATCGACGATGTCCGCTACGTCACCAATTTCTCGACCGGGAAGTTCGGCTACGAGATCGCCCGCGCTCTCGCGGCCGCCGGCTGCGAGGTCACGGTGATCAGCGCGCCGGAGACGCCCTTCCTGGCCGGCGGCCCGATCCCCGGCGTCCGGCATCTGAGCTTCACCGACACCGAGAGCCTGCGCGAAGCGCTCCTCGGCGAGGCCGGCGCGGACATCGTCTTTCACGCCGCCGCCGTCTCGGATTTCCGGCCCGCCCACCGCGTCCACGGCAAGATCTCCTCGGCCGCGAATGAACTGACCGTCCGGCTCGAAAGGACGCCGAAGATCATCGACGAACTCCGCGAGGCCTACGGCAAGCGGACGATGATCATCGGATTCAAGCTGCTGTCGGGCATGTCCTGGCGCGATCTCGTCCGGCGCGGCCGCGAACAGAACGCGCGCTGCGGCCTGAACCTGACCGTGGCCAACGACCTGCGGCAGGTGAGGGACGGCCGGCATCCCGTGACCCTGGTGACCGTCGAAGGCGGAGCGATCCGGCTCGACGGCGCCAGGCGGGAGGTCGCGGAGAAGATCGCGGCTTTCGTCCTGAAACGCGCCGCTGTCGACTGGTTCCGCACCGAACATCACGCCGAACCGGCGCCGATCATCGGGGCCGAACGGCTGAAGATCGGGCGCCTGATCGACCTGGCCCAGCGGATCGGGCTTCTCACCGACCGCTCGGGCAACGCCTCGGTCCGCGAGGCGGATTCGATCATCGTCACCCCGCGTCAGCTCGACAAGAGCCGGATCACGGCCGAACACGCCTGTCTGGCGGCCGTCGACCTCGGGACGCGCGTCATCCGCTCGCAGGGCCCCTCCGTCAAGCCGTCCATCGACACCGGCGTCCAGGAGATGATCTACCGGGCGCGGTCCGGCGTTGACCGGCTGCTGCACTTCCATTCGCCCTGGGGCAGGTACAGCCGCCGGACGTCCTTCCCCTACCCCTGTGGCACCGTGCAGGAAGGCAACGAGATCGTCGCCGCGATCGGCGGGGGCTCCGGCGAATTCGCCCTGGAGCTCGCGCATCACGGCGCGATCATCGGACTGACCGGGTCCGGCGTGCCGCGGCTCGAAGCCGAATTCTCGGCCTGCGCCTCGGCCTACCGGACGCACCTGTCCGGGATCGGGCTGGAGGGCATCCTCTCCAGGGGCCGCCTCCGCCCCGTCTTCTGCGACACGTCCGTCGTCGGCGTGGTCCTGGAGCTGGGCGAAGCCGTGTCGGTCTTCCTGGCCGAGTCGGCCCGGGGACGAGGCATCGGCCAGGCGGTGGTCAGGCAGATCATCGACCGCCAGCTGGACGTGGTCACGGTCGAGGCCTGCGACGTGCTCGCCTATTACGAAGCGCTCGGTTTCGTCGGCGACCGCGATCCGCGGACCGGACTCTGGACGCTCCGTCCGCCGGACGCGCCTCCGACCGACGACATCTTCAAGTGAGTTCTTTGATCGAAAGCCGCCCGCTCGGGCGGCTTTTTTTTGTTCACAAAAAAAGGACCCGCGGCGCGGGTCCGGAGATCAGAATCGGTAGCTGGCCGACAGGCCGAAGCCTTGCGGCAGATACATCGGAGCGGCCGTGAAGCCCGGCTCCTCAAGGATGGCGTGTTCGGGTTTGGCCGTGGCGATCTGGCGCATCCGCTCGTAGAGCCGCCAGGTGCCGACGCCGAGCATCGCTCCGCCGGCGGCCCAGGAGGTCCAGGCCGGCAGGCCGGAGTCGCGATGGAACTGGTCGATGTCGCAGCCCGGCAGGCGGAACAGCCAGCCGCCGAAGAAATCCGACCAGGTCCAGAGCATGCCGGCGAACAGGATGAACGGCGCGGCGTGCGAACTCGGGTCCACGTAGTTGAGCGACAGGTCGGCGGCGGCGAAGACCAGGGCGTCGCCCATGAACGGCGCGAGCGAGATCCAGGCCATGTGGCCCGGCGAGACCGGCTCGCGGATCTCTACCGACCCGGCGACCAGGATGCTGCCGAATCCCAGGTCCTCCATGTGGGGGTAGGGCTTGTAGGACTCGACGTGCTCGCCAAGCGCCGCCCCGGTCAGCGCGTGCATGCCCTCGTGGACGTTCAGGCTCCAGACCAGGTAAAGCGGCGTGGCCAGCAGGTGGTAGACGAACTCGTCCTGCCGGTCGATCTCGCCGGCGTCAGCCTGGCGAGGAACAATGGCGGACAGACAGCAGACCAAGCTAAAAAGGGCTAAGCTGCGGCTCATTTTCGGCTCCTTTGGTGTTGGGGTTTGAGACCGCAAGGGGTCACCTTAGCCTCGCCGTACGGCGGTGTCAATGCGGCCCGCCTCCCGCGCCAGTTCGAAAACCGCGCCGCCGGCGGATCCGGCAGCGCGGTTCGTCATGGCTGATCTGTGCCGTCAGCCCCTGGTGCCGCCGCCGGACGCGGCTTCATCCTCAGAGAACATCGGACAGCTGCCGCCGCCCACGCCGCCGGCTCCGGCACCTCCGCCGAGGCCGGTGTTGACGCTGCCGCCGAGCCCGACCCCTCCGCCGGAGGTCACCCCAGCCTGGGCCATGCAGTCGGAGATCGGCGGGCCTTTCGTGTAGTTGGAGAAGAAGGCGTCGGATACGTCATCGATCTTCTTGTTCCAATCGGCGCCGTAGAGGATCGCCGCCGCGGCCTCCGACGCCACCCAGCGGAGCGTGCCGTCACGGGAGATGGCGTAGACCTTCGGGTCGGACTGGATCTTGATCAGGCGCGCGCCCGGCCGGTAGGTCACGTTGCCGGCCAGCGGTATGGCGGCCATCGATTCCGCGGAGATGGTCTTCACGCCCTTGAAATCTATATACCAGCTCATGAACGTGCCGCTGTTCGGGAAGACGTACCGGCGGCCGTTCTTGCCGCAGTAGAAGACGGCCGTGCTGGCGGGGGTCTTCAGCAGGTCGCCGCCGACGCAGGGCAGCTTCTGCTCCGGAGGCGGAGGCAGGATGCCCTTGTCCACGTCGATCGTCGGGGTGGACAGAACGGCGTACGAAGAACTGTATCCGCCGGACGAACTGGCGTCGGTGGCCGGCGCCGCCTTTTCAGCGTCGGAATAGGACGTGGGGTCGTATGCGCCGGTCGGGAAGGTCGACGTCGTGTCGACGAAGGTCGGGGTGGTCGGCTGTCCTTCGGTCGGCGTCACCACGGGGGCTCCGCCGCCTCCGCCGCCGCCTCCGCCGCCGCCCGCGGGCGCGCTGCCGACGATGGTGAAATTAGCGTCGCTCGTGTCCGAGGCGGCCACCGCTCCATTGCTGATGGCTTCGACCTTGACCCGCGCGGTCTGCGTCGTGGTCATGGACGGCACGGTCCATTGGTAGAAACCGCCGTTGAAGGCACTCGAGGCGATCTGGAGGGGCCAGCTGGTCCCGCCGTCAACGGAAAGCCAGATGTTCACGCCGGAGATGCTGCCGCCGCTGCCCCAGAGTATCTGGTAGGTGCTGCCGACGTTGATGGATTCGCCGCCGTTCGGCAGGGACAAGGTGATCGTGGGCTGCTGATTGCCCCCGCCGCCGCCTCCGACCGATCCGACCTGGATGCTGGCCGAAGCGGTCGATCCCGCGCCGGTCTCGGTCGCGGAGATGGTCCCCGTGGTGTTGTTATGGACGCCGTTGGTGATACCCTCGACATCCACGCTGAAGGAACAGGAGCCGCTGGCTACTATGTCGCCGGCGGCCAGGCTGACGACGCCAGTGCCGGCGGTCGCCGTGATCGAACCCGCGCCGCAGGAGCCGACGAGGTTGTTAGGCGTGGCCACGACGAGACCCGCCGGCAAGGTGTCGCTGAAGGCGACGCCGGTCAGGCCGGTCGCGGAGTTCGGATTGCTGATGGAGAAGGTGAGCGAAGTAATGCCGTTCAGCAGGATGCTTCCCGCGCCGAAGAACTTGGTGAAGTTCGGGGGCACCACGACGATAACGCTGTCCGAGGCCGCCGCGCCGTCGCCGCCTTCGTTCGAAGCGACACTGCTCGTGATGTTGCCCTTAAGGCCGGTGGTGACGCCCTCGATATCGACCGTGAAATTGCAGGACCCGGCGGCCAAGAGGTCGCCGCCGGCCAGGCTGATGGAATTCGTGCCGTCGGCCGCGGTGATCACGCCGGCGCCGCAGGAGCCGGTGATGTTGCCTGGCGAGGCCACCAGCAGGCCCGTGGGCAGGGTGTCGGTGAAGCCGATGCCGGTCAGAGCCGTGCCGGCGTTGGGATTATCGATGACGAAGGACAGCGTGGTCGTGTTCCCCTGGATGACGAAGGAGTCGGCGAACGTCTTGGTCATGGACGGCGGCTCGACGACCGTGACGGTGTCCGAGGCCGTGTTGCCCGTGCCGCCCTCGGTCGAAGTGACGCTGCCTGTGGTGTTGACCTGGGTGCCGCCGGCCACGGCCTCGACGTCCACGCTGAAGTTGCAGGCGCTCGATACCGCGATGTCGCCGCCGGCCAGGCTGATGACGCCGGAGCCGTCGGCCGCGGTGATCACTCCGGCGCCGCACGAACCGGTGATGTTGCCTGGCGTGGCCACGACCAGACCGGCCGGCAGGGTGTCGCTGAAGGCGACGCCGGTGATGCCGACGGCGTTGGCCGGGTCGTTCGTGATGCTGAAGTTGAGCGTGGTCGTGTTATGCAGGGCCAGAACGATCGCCGTGAAGGACTTGGCAATGGTCGGCGGGGCGACGACGTCGATACTGGCCGAGGCCGTGTTGCCGGAGATACTCTCGGTCGAGCTGACCGCGCCCGAGGTGTTGTTCTGGGTGCCGGCGGCCGTGCCGGTGACGTTGACGCTAAGGGTGCAGGAGGTGTTCACGCCGATGGCGCCGCCAGAGAGGCTGACCGAACCCGAGCCGGCGGTCGCGGTGGGCGTGCCGCCGCAGGTGTTGACCAGGCCGTTAGGCGTGGCCACGACCAGGCCGGCCGGCAGGGTGTCGCTGAAAGCGACGCCTGTCTGCCCGACGTTGTTGGCCGCGGGGTTGGTGATGGTGAAGGCCAGCGAGGTCGAGCCGTTAAGCGGGATACTGGCCGCGCCGAAGGCCTTGGCGATGGACAGATCCTCGACAACGTCGACGCTGGCCGAGGCTGTGCCGCCGGTGCCGCCCTCGGTCGAAGTGACGGCACTGGTGGTGTTGTTCTTGGTGCCGGCGGTCATGCCACTAACAGTGACATCGAACGTGCA
>JBAIXY010000092.1:0-2334 GCA_037916205.1 Vicinamibacterales bacterium
CGAAGATCTGGATGCGGTTGTTGCCGCGATCGCCGACGAAGAGTCTTCCCTTCGAATCCATGGTCAGCGTGTGCGGGGCTTCGAACTGCCCTGGAGCGCTGCCGTGCGTTCCCCACTGCTTGATGAAGCGGCCGTTGCGATCGAATTTGACGACGCGCGCATTGCCTTCGCCCGGCTCATGTCCGTCGGAGACGAAGATGTCGCCGTCGGGTGCGACCAGGACGGCATTCGGCTCGTGAAAGGTATCGGGACCGTTGCCCGAGACACCCGGGGTTCCAAGCGTCCGCAGGAGCTTGCCGGTGCGGTCGAACTCCAGCACATCATCGCCCTTGCGGTCACCGACGTGTCCATCCGTGACCCAGATGTGATTGGCGCTGTCGATAAAGAAGCCGTGCGGGAAGAGCAGCATGCCCCGCCCGAAGGCACGCAGGAACTTGCCGTGCGAATCGAACTCCATGATGGGATCGAGGTCGCTGCCGGCACAGCTGTTCGCCCCGCAGCGCTCCGCGACCCAGATGTTGCCGTCGTAATCGGTGGCCACGGCGGTCGTCGAACCCATGCGTCGCCCCGCCGGCATCTGCAGATAGTTGTCGACCCGGCGGTAGGGATCCGGAAGCCGTGCCGACCGGGTGTCCGGATCCTGCGCGGGCTGGTCCGCCGCAGCGGCGGCGTGCTCGGCCGTCCACAGAAGGCCGGCACAAAGCGCCGCACCCAGCAGGCCGCGCAACCGGGGCCGTAGTGAGCGGCTACTCATGCGATGGCAACGAGTAGCAGATGTACTCGCCCGAGTAGTTGCCACCACTGACGGCGACGATAATGTACTGCTTGCCGTTATGCATGAAGGTCATCGGTGAGCCGCTCTGCTGCGCCGGCATCCACACCGCCCCCACCTCCTTGCCGGTGGCCTGATCGTAGGCGCGCAGCATCGCGCCGCGCGGATGATCGGCGGTTGTCGTGACCATGCCGTCGCCGGCAATCACGAGAGTCTTGGTGACGAGAGTACCGATGTTGAAGCCCGTCTGGCCGGTGCGCGGAATGGTCAGGCCCTTCAGTGCGGGATTGTTGCGCACGTAGTCGGGCGTCTCGCCGTGTGCGACTTGCCACTTGATCTCGCCGGTATCCAGATCGATGGCGCTGATCGTGCTGTATGGCGGCTTGATGATGGACAGACCGTTGACCGTCAGCGGCTTGAAGCCCTCGTCCCCATCCGCGCCGGCCTTCGGCGGCTTCCACGTCGCCAGCGGCGCGTCGGCACCCTGATTGGTGCCGGCCGCGCTGATCATCACGGGTGTCTTGCCCGCCATACCCACGACGTAAGGAATATCGGAGAGATCCGCCGGCGGCGGCACGAGCCCGATCGATTCGAAGCAGGAGTTGCAGGCGTAGACGAACACGGTGTGGCTCTCGGGATTGAACGAGCCACCGGGCCAGTTGGTACCGCCATTTGCGGGTCCGAGCATCAGCGTCCCGAGTGGGCCGGGCTTCTGGCTGACGACAGGTGGTGTGAAGATCGGCCCTATCCGGTAGCTCTTGACGAGATCCAGCGCCTGCTGGTGCATCTCCTGCGTAAAGTCGATCAGCACGTCCGGCGTCACGCCGGTGCGGGCGTACGGCGCGGGTTTGGTCGGGAACGGCTGGGTCGGCGCGTACCATTCGCCCGGGACATCGCCTTTCGGCACCGCCTTTTCCACGATGGGCCATACCGGCTTGCCGGTGATGCGATCGAAGACGAACAGGTAGGCCTGTTTGGTTGGTAACGCGACGGCCTTGATTGGCTTGCCGTCGACATTGATGTCCATCAACAGCGGCGCCGAGGACAGGTCGTAGTCCCAGATCTCATGGTGAATGGTCTGAAAATACCATTTCATCCTGCCCGTCTTCAGGTCGACAGCTACCAGGGCATTGCCATAAAGACCCGCACCCGGACGCTTGCCGCCATAAAAGTCGGATGTCGGCGACTCGACCGGCAAGTAGGCCAGTCCCGCGTCAGGGTCGGCGGTGATCTCGGTCCACACGCCGGTATTGCCCGTGTAGTCAGCCGATCCCTTCAGCCACGTGTCGTAGCCCGGCTCACCCCGCTGCGGGATGGTGTGAAACTCCCAGATCTTGCGCCCCGTGCGCACATCGTAGGCGCGGGCTGATCCCTTGTTGTTGCGGTAGCTCGCCGGCGTGAAGCCCTCGCGGAACGCCGTCCCCACCAGGATCATGTCGCCCACGACAGTCGGCGCCGATTGCCAGCCGATCTCGCCGGTCGTCAGGTCCGGCTGGATCTTCTGATCGTCGTCCAGCTTCATGTCGACTGCGCCGTTGTCGCCGAAGGAGGCGATTCGCTGG
>JBAIXY010000093.1:0-6107 GCA_037916205.1 Vicinamibacterales bacterium
GGTCATCGTCGCTTCGTCGAATCCCGCCAACGACGGATTCAACAGCACGGCGATCGACCTCTCGATCAAGACCGAAGGCACCTCCGACGTCTACTTCGACAACTTCACGCTCCAGGAGGTCCGGGACAGCATCACCGTGGTCAAGGATTCCTGGCAGACGCCGGCATCCTGCGACATGACCCTCGACGGCGCGCCTTCGCCGCGGGAGATGCTCGGCTGCCGCCAGTACAAGAACACCGCCCAGGCGGACGTCTTCCTCCGCTCCTTCAGCCAGCTCTGCCGCAACACCTCGGTCGGTTGCGCCGCCTTCTCCGACAGCCAGAGAACCCAGAGCAACGCCTACGCCGAGACCTTCAACGCCGTCTGCCGCCTCGATTCCCGCTGTCAGGGCGCGTTGATCTCAGGGACGAACTGCGTCTGCAATTACGACCTGAAGCATCCGGCCATTCCGGCCAGCAGCGCCCGCCTTTATCTCCCCGACGTCTGCCGGGTGGCGATCGGCGAATACGAATGCCGTTTTCACCTCAATTACGCCGACGCCTACGACTCGGTGGTCAGCCATCCCGATATTGCGGTGATCCCGGCCGACCAGCGCGTCTTCCTCGTGGCCAATAACCAAAGCCTCTGCTCCTCGTCGTCGGCGGGCTGCCGGAACCTCGGCCAGCCGCAGGTCAAGTACGAAGCGACCTGCTCCGACTACGGCACGGTGGCCAACAAGATCAACATCACCCTGAACGGCAAGGACGTGACCTGCGCCGACGCCGGCGGAGTCGCCAGTGGCGGCAATACGTGCACCTTCAACGTCTGCAAGCCAGATTGGGAGGATACGGCCCAGGAGCGGGTCGACAAGTACTGCTTGTGCACCGACACGAAGACCCAGTCGATCTGCCGCGTCGAATCCGGGGCCAATTCCTGCGCTTACGCCAAGCAGTCGGAACAGACGGACAGCTGGTCGGCGACCTCGCTGATCGACGACCCGGCGAGCTACGGACAGACGCTTTGTCTCGAGACCGAGGTCGGCTGCGACCAGTTCACGGCCAAGGACGGCGCCTATTACTTCAAGGACCCTGGCAGCAAGGCCTGCGAGTTCAAGGAGAACATCACCTATAACGGCCAGCAGCGGTCGGGTTGGTTCCGCAAGAGCGCCAGCGGGGCCCTGTTCCCTTGTTATTCGGAGCTGATCCAGAACGGCGACTTCTTCGCTATATATAAGAATGCTGATCCCAGCTGCATGCTGAACGCGCCCTGCGAAAAGGACGGCGGCTGCACCTGTTACGTCAGCTCTGATCCGCGCAGCCCGACCTGCGACCTGGGCTCTAAGTGCACCGCCAATTCGGCCACGTACAGTCCCGACGAGAACGTCTGTTTCTGTCCCCAGCTGACCAAGCCGACCTGCCGCGTCGGGCTCAACCAGCAGACCTGCACCGCTGACCCCGCCTGCACGGTCAGCAGAGGCAACACCAACTGCGGCTACGCCGGATGGGCGGGCATCTGCGAGGGCAAGTACGACCGCTGCGAGGAGTTCGTCGATCCCGCGGCCACTTCGCCCCAGCACCCGGCCGGCGAACCGTATTACTACATCGTGAACTCCAAACTCGACACCGGTTCCTGCACAGGGAACGTCAACCTGAAGCAGGGCTGCGTCCTCTTCAAGCAGACCAGCAACGCCCAGAACCTCTTCTCGGCCGCCGCTTCATATCTGAAGAGCAACGCGACCGGCCAGGGCAAGTCCGTCTCGGTCAGCGCCGTCAACTGCAATCTGGCGGGCAAGAGCGACTACTGCACCAAGCGTTGCTTCATGTACCGTGACGGCGTCTGCGCCGATAATCCCAACAGGCGCTGCACGCAGGACGCGGATTGCGGCGGCAAGTGCGTCGGCAACGAAACCTACGGCTTTGGCTGCCTCACCGATTCGGATTGCGGCATCGCTCTGGGCGAAAAGTGCGTGATGGACGCCAACAGCATCGACAATCAGGACGCCTGCGCCAAGGACCCGGTCAATTGTCCCTGCAAGAAGGACCCGACCAGCTGCCACTCCGATTCCCGCCTGCGTCCGTTCACGGTCAACGACGCCAACGTCGTCGTCAAGGTCAAGCCGGATCGCGAATGCGGCGAGTGGCTCGGCTGCATGCGCTATAACACGGAATGGGACCCCGATGCCAAGAAGTGGCGCAAGAATTGCACTTCCTTCGGCATGTGCGACGCGTTCGCCCAGTCGGGCAAGTCCGACGAGTGCGGACATCCGGTGGACACGCCGAGGACCATGCTGACCCCCGAGATCTACTCGTCGCGCGATTTCACCTGGCGCGGCCTCGATTACTCCGGCTACAGCCTGGTGAACAAGTATCCGCCCCAGTACCTGGTGCCGGTGAAGATCAACAAGGGGCACTGCCTCGACGCCGGCAACGCGAACTTGGACAGCAAGGTGGAATGCCGAAGCACTGAGGACTGCCTCGCCGCGAATCTGTCTTCGACCCACTACTGCGGCCCGCTCCTGCCCGGCGTCTGCGCCGGCAGCGGTCAGAACCTCGACGGGACTTCCTGCACCAAGAACGACGAATGCCCCGGCGGCTTCTGCTCGACCTCGGATTTCGACATCCAGCGCTACGGCGTCAACCTGACGCTGTGCCGCGACGGCGAACGCCAGGGGCAGACCTGCAGCAAGGACTCGGAATGTCCCGGTTCGATGTTCACTTCTCCGGACCACGCCTGCGCGACCCTCTGCACCAAGGACATCCAGTGTCCGGCTGACGCCGCCAACCTGGCCGGCGGCGGCGGGCGCTGTTACCAGCACAAGTGTTATTACAGCTTCTCCGGCGGTCCGTTGGAGGTCACCGAGTGGACGGCCGCCCCGTCCTGCCGCGCCTACCCCGAAGCGGACGCGCCGTACGGCATGTCCGTCGTCGAGAACCGCGCCAGCGGTTACGACGACACCACCGGCCTGCCGACCGAGAAGTCCAGCAATTTCCGCGGCGCCAATGTCTGCACCCTGAACAACCAGTGCGAGTGCAATTATCAGAGGTGGAGCTACGGTAGGGACGCCCTGGTGAAGTACCATTCGTTCTCGTCCAACCTGGCGACCCCGGACGCCCTCAAGGTGTTCGAAAAGGTCTGCATCGGCGGCGATTATAACGGCCAGCAATGCTTCGGCAACAAGGACACTGACTGCGGCGGCCTCGGCAGCGGCAGCACTTGCACGGCGGTGGCGACCAAGACCTACGCCGTCGGCTGGCCGGGCTTCTGTCTCGACCGTGACGAGTCTCAGAACATCAACAATGACGACCGCCAGTACCCCTGCATACTCTGGCTGCCGGTCGACAAGCTGTCGGGATTGCCGGACCGCTTCAATCAGTTCCGGGAGGCCGGCTACACGCCGCCGGCCGGCGTCAACGACATCTATTACTGTTCGGCCGCCGAAGGCAGCCAGCTGCTGGCCAACGCGGCCGGCAAGTGCGACAACAACCTCAGCGTGTCCTGCACCTCCGATGCCGACTGTTCCGGCAGCTACTGCCAGAACGGCTATCGGGTGGACTTCTATTCCGAAAGCGGCAGCCCGCGGCCGCCCAATCCCTGCAAGCTTTCGCAGAACGTCTGCCGGGACAGCAGCTCGACCTGCGTCGGCGCCAGCAAGAAGAACAGCGCCGATCACGTGACCAGCAATTCAGCGGCCTGCGACGGGTCGTGCAACGACCAGGTAGTGACCTCCTGGGGGACGTACACGGGTTATGACAGCAATAGCAACGACCCCTGCCAGCAGTACGGCAACAAATACTTCGAAGAGGTGTGCAAACCGCTGATCATTGCCGGCGGCGTAGTGGGCTTCCTGGCCAACCCGGTATACGGGCCTTTCGCCGGATCGGGTTCGGCGGGTGCGGCCTGCTTCGGCTACCTGGCCACCCAGTGCGATAACGCCACCAACGGCAACTTCGCTTCCTGCGAAGCCTCCGGCGAGTCGTTCCTCGGCGGCGACCGCGAATGGTTCAACGTCAGCTGGTCCGATTTCAGAAGGAACACGAAGCAGCTGGACGGCGCCATCAAGGACATTCATAACAATCAGTCGATCGGCCGGGTCTGGAGGCACCAGATCGCCGCGGTGGAGATCGAGATCGACGGCGGCACCCTCATTCTGACGCCGGAGAACAACTTCACCCAGGCCGTCCAGTGGGACGCCAATGACCCGCCGAACAGCGGCGCCGAGAGCCGGCTGGCCATCCAGGGCAAGCCCGTGTATATCTACAGCCCCAGCACCCCCTTGTCGTCGCAGCAACCCTGCATCGCGCTTCTGGACTCCGGCGGCGAGGATCAGTGCGAACACGTCGGCAGCCCGCAGAACTGCCTGGCGGCCAGGCTGAACTTCTCCTCCTCCAATTACCCGGCGACCGGCGAGTCGCTCCAGTACCTGAAGTCGATCACGACCGATCTCTGCCACAACGCCTCGACCTTCAGTCAGTACGTCAAGGTCAAGAACGTTTCCCTCTATCTGCGCGAAGCCTGCAACGAGTTCACTCATGTCTACGACAGCGCTAATCACGGCGAATATCCATCGATCGCCCTCACCGACAACCTGTACAAGGCGTCGCAGGGCAGCTTCACGATAAACGGATTCGGGGACACGGCTTTCAGCCCCACGAGCGCACGTCCGGGCATCGCCTCCGCGTCTCTCGAACCGTTCGGGCGTTCGTCGCCGGCCTCTCCGGACATGACGGGCTATCTCCAGGGTCTGCCTTTCTACGACTCTTCGCCGAAAACGCCGGGGGCGATCCCGGTCTGGCAGAGCGAGGGCGGCAGTCCTTATACCTGGTATCACCTCGACCCCACCTCGGGTTACACCCAGACCGGCGACGCCGCCGAAACGGCGGGCATTCCCTACGCCTGCATCGGCCCCTGCGCCAGGGGACAATCGAGCAATAAGGGGGCCAACGCCTTTACCACGGCCAAGGACCGCATCAAGCAGCTCTTCGCTCTGGCCTGGGACGTTCAACGCTGGAGCGGAGTGTCGATGACCTACGGGCCGCGCAACGAAGCCAGCGGCGTCGGCTGGGATGTCCGCGGCGACCTGGTCAAATCCGGCCAGACTCCGGTGACCATCGTCGGAGTGACCACCACCCAATGCAAAGGCGAAGGCCAATGCCCGGAGGACCCGGACAACACCATCACGCCCAATGAAAGCGACAAGCTCGGGTCCTGCACCGGATGTGGCGTGGCCAAGTGCGCCTGCAGCGATGCCGATGCCGGCAAGTTCAGGGTGACCTTCAAGATGTACGCTTACACCGATAAGAACCGTTTCCCGCTGAGGCGGATCACCATGGACTTCTACGGCGACGGGATAATCGACCATCGGGACTCCACGCCCGGTTACATCAAGGCGCACCGCGGTCTCAACATGGGAGCGAACCCGGTGACCAGCCTCTGCACCGGAACCGACTGGGGCCTGACGCCGCAAAGTTGCGACTCGACCTATCTGCAGTACGTGGTCAACTACGTCTGCACCCAGGAGATGACGCATAAGGGCAACGAAGGCATCAGCCTGCCGGATTGCAGCAGCGATCCGAACAAGTACGTCTATCCCTGCACCCGGTCCAACGCCTGCATCTTCAGGCCGCGCGTGCAGATCGTCGATAACTGGGGCGTGTGCAACGGCACGTGTCCGGTCGGGGCCGCCGGCGCCAACTGCATGAACAATCCGGCTCCGCCGTTCGATCTGAACCAGTCCACCTGGCTGGATGACGGCAGCATTCCGTGTTCGGATAACTTCGAATCGATAGACGCTTATAACGCCTCGCCGCAGAACCCCAATAAGTACTATCCCTGGACCTGGTCGAAGAACGAGGTAGTCGTCTATCCTGAACCATAAACCGGCCGGGACGGCCCGACGCCGTCCGCGCCATAGCCGCACCCGACCATGAACCCGATGATCGCCGTAAAGCAAGCCGTAAACACCGCCGCCGCGTCCGTTTCCGGACGGCCGCTGCGCCGTTATCTGCTGGTGTCGCTGCTGACGCTGGCCGCCGGTTTCGGAGTCTTCGCCGTGGTCCAGCCGGCCCTGGCCTGGTCGATCTCCGGCTTCCTGGCCAGCGTGGTCGCCTTCATCTGCGAAATGCTGGTCA
>JBAIXY010000094.1:0-9681 GCA_037916205.1 Vicinamibacterales bacterium
AGCGGATGGGCCGGTCGAGCTCGCCGGAGCGGCGGCTGAACAGCAGGGCGCCGAACAGGTAGCCCTCGTCGCCGCGGCGGCTCATCTCGCGGAAGAAGTTGTACAGCGCGAAACGATCTTCGAAAGCGAGACGCCGCCCGCCGTCGGGCAGGTCCTTCCAGAGACAGACGATCGCCTGGTTGAACAGGATGATCATCCGGCGCTGGTCATCGGTGCCGTCACGGTACAACTGATCGGTCTTGATGTTGTACATGATCGCCTCCGATCGGTACTCGGGGATGTCAATGAGCGATACCGCGTTGCCTGCCGGGAACTCCGCCCGGCCCGGACCATGGTCCGGAATGAAGAACTGAACGTTCAGGATCAACTGAAGACTGCGGTAACTTAACTGCTTAGCGCAAAGGGCAGGTAGGGTCAAGCCGGTTTTTGCGGCCGCGCAGGCCGGCGTCCGGCCGGACCTCAGCGCGCCGCGGTTTTGCGGCAAATGGTGACCAAATTCACGCCGCCGCCCTGGCGCCTGACGCGCTCGCGGCGGTTCAGGACAACCTCGAAACCGGCGGACCGGCAGAGGCGGCCGAGTTCGCCCAGAGAGAAACCGTGATAATAGCGCCAGACCGGCGATGAGGCCGCCTTGTTCCAGGGGATGCGAGCGTCGCCCCAATCCAGATCGGACCGGCCGAACAGCTTGGATATCATTGACCTGATCAGCCACTTGCGCCGGCCGCCCCGCCAGAGGTCCCAGTTGGTCATGAGCAGCGCGCCCCCGGGTTTGAGCACCCGGTTCGCTTCGCGCAGGGCCTGCAGGCGGAAACGTTCCGAAGGGATATGGTGCAGGACGGCCACGGCCATGACCTCATCGAAGGCCGCGTCCTCATGGGGCAGCGACAACATCGAACCGACCCGGAAGTTGGCCAGCAGGTCCGTCGACTCCCGCCTGGCGATGGCGACCAGGGCCTCGGAAACGTCCAGGCCTTCATAATCCACGGCCATGCCCTCGAACAGCTTGAGCCCGCGGCCGCTGCCGCAGCCGATGTCCAGCAGCCGGTCGCCGTTCTTCACGTACTCGCGGAACTGGTCCAGCTCCGGCCAGCGCATGCCGGACCGGCTGGCGGCGAACTCGCCGGCAATGGTATCGTATCCGCGACGCACGTCGTCCAGTATTTTTTTTGCGGTCTCTTCGCGCATGTCAGCGATGGCTCGGGTTGCTAACGAGATAATTGAAACATCTCTCACTGAAAACGTCCAAAGCCGGGACGCCTTCTTGAAGCTGGCCCGGCGGGTGGCCAACGGCCTGGGGCGCCGCCTGCCGCCGACCGCGGAACTGCGGCGCGCCTACCTGGCGGCCGCCGCGGCCGACCCGGCCAAGCGCCGCCCGGCGCTGGAGAAGATCCTGGTCCGCCGCGTGGTCCGGTCGCTGTCCGGCGTGGCCGTGGTCACGGTGCTGACCAAGCCCTGGCCCTGCCCCGGACGCTGCGTCTACTGCCCGACCGAGGCCCGCATGCCCAAGAGCTACCTGTCCAACGAGCCGGCGGCGGCCCGCGCCCTGGCCCTGGGATGCGACCCTTTCCGCCAGACCGCTCACCGCATCAGATCGCTCGTGGCCAACGGCCATCCGGCCGACAAGATCGAGCTGATCGTCAAAGGCGGCAGCTGGACGGCCTACCCGCGCGACTATCAGCGCTGGTTCATCAAGCGCTGCTTCGACGCCGCGAACGCCGCGGGCGCGAGACGCCGGCCGCGGACCGGGAGCCTCGAGGCGGCCCAGGCGCTGAACGAACGCGCCGGGCACCGGATCATCGGCCTGACCCTGGAGACGCGGCCGGACCTGATCACGCCTGAGGAGATCCGCAGCCTGCGCCGGCTGGGCTGCACCCGGGTGGAATTGGGCGTGCAGTCGCTCGACGACGCGGTCCTGCGCCGGGTCAAGCGCGGCCACGGCACGGCCGAGGTCGCGGCCGCCGTCCGCCTGCTCAAGGACGCCGGCTTCAAGACCGACTTCCACCTGATGCCCCAGCTGCCCGGCGCCACGCCGCGCTCCGACCTCGCCGGCCTGCGCCGCGTCTTCAGCGACCCCGACTTCCGGCCGGACATGATCAAGATCTATCCCTGCGTCGTGCTCGAGTCGGCCGAGCTGCACGACTGGTGGAAGCGCGGCGAGTACTCCCCTTACCCGCTGGAAAAGCTCATCGAGGTCCTGATCCGGGCCAAGGCCGACGTGCCGCGCTACTGCCGCATCTCGCGCCTGATCCGCGACATCCCTTCGACCTCGGTCCTGGCCGGCAATCCGGTCACCAACCTGCGCCAGGTCCTCCAGGACCGGATGGCCAAGCGCGGGCTGGCCTGCCGGTGCCTCCGCTGCCGCGAGATCGGGCACGCCGCCGGCCGGAACCCCCGCCTGCTCCGGGCCGGGCCGAAGATGTTTGACGAAGCCTACGAAGCGTCCGGCGGCATGGAGCATTTCCTGAGCTTCGAGGACCGCGGCCGGCGGGCCGTCTTCGCTTTCTGCCGCCTGCGCCTGCCGCCGCCGGAACCGGCCGGCCGCGGCGCCGAACTCGGCCGGCTGATGCCCGAGATCCGCGGCGCCGCTTTCATCCGCGAACTGCACACCTACGGCCATCTCGTGCCCATCGACCGGCGCGAGGCCGGCGCCAGCCAGCATCAGGGCCTGGGCCGGCGGCTCATGGCCGAGGCCGAACGCCTGGCCCGGGCGGCCGGCTACCGGAAAATGGCCGTCATCTCCGGCATCGGCGTCCGCGCCTACTACCGCAAACTCGGCTACCGTCTGCAAGGCACCTACATGGTCAAAACGCTGGCCTGATTGAAGTATCCCGGCCGCTCTGCTAAGTTCGAAAAAAGCTCCTTAACACCCAACCAACGGAGTCCCCCAATGGCTTCGACCAAGATCTTCTTCGAGAACCTCGTCGGCGAGTCCCTCTACATCCTGTTGATGGCCAAGAAAGGCAACCTGGAGATACACGTCTTCGATGAGCCTTTCAGCGTGGCCACGGAGGCGCCGGCCGGCAAGATGCTCGGCTTCGAGGTCAACGCCGAGATCCGGTCCTGCATCCACGGCGGCCAGCTCGCTTTCGAGGTCTGCGGCCACAACGCCCGGGTCAGGTTCGCCGTGACGCCGGGGCGCGAACGGCTGGCCGAAGGACCGATCTTCACCCTCAGCCCGGTCGGCGACTGACGGGCCGCCGCGCCCGCCTCGCCGCTCCCAACGGAAGGAGGCCAAATGCCCTTCTATGTTCATAACCGGACGGGCGTAAAGATGCACCTGACGGTGGACCGCGAGCAGAACTCGGCCAACAGCTACCTCTTCACCTACTCCCGGAACCCGCTGCCCGGCCGCCACTTGCTGGTCATGGACCTGGCGCTGGCCGCGCCGCAGGTGCTGCCCGGCATCACCGGACAGATCGGGATACGGGTCCAAAACCCGATGCTGCTGCAGATCGAGGCCGTCCGCCAGGATGACAACATCCACTTCGTCATCAAGGGATTCCTCAACTGAACCGCGGAGACAGCTCCGCGGTTTTTTCTATTCAAAGGCGGCGCCTAAAGTGGTACGCTTAGGGCCGTCGGCCCCGGGCCGGCCTTGAAATATGCAGCATCTGACCAAAACCGATCCCGAGATCGCCGCGGCCATCGGCCGCGAGATCGAACGCCAGCAGCAGGGCCTGGAGATGATCGCCTCCGAGAACATCGTCTCGCCGGCGGTGCTTGAGGCGCTGGGCACGCCGCTGACCAACAAATATTCCGAGGGCTATCCCGGCCACCGCTATTACGGCGGCAACGCCTGGATCGACGTCATCGAGAACGCGGCCATCGACCGGGCCAAAAAACTGTTCGGCGCCGAACACGCCAACGTCCAGCCGCACGCCGGCTCGCAGGCCAACATGGCCGCCTACTTCGCGCTGGCCGAACCGGGAGCGACGGTCATGGCCATGAACCTGGCCCACGGCGGACACCTGACCCACGGCAGCCCGGTGAATTTTTCCGGCCGCTTATACAAGATCGCCGCTTACGGCGTGCGCAAGGACGACGAGCGGATCGACCTGGACGAGGTACGCGAGATCGCCCGGCGCGAGAAACCGCGGGTCATCGTCGCCGGCTTCACCGCCTATCCGCGCCACCTGGATTTCGCCGCGTTCCGGAAGATCGCCGACGAGGTCGGCGCCTATCTCATGGTCGACATGGCCCACTTCGCCGGACTCGTCGCGGCCAAGGTCCACCCGGACCCGGTCCCCTACGCCGACGTGGTCACGACCACCACCCACAAGACCCTGCGCGGACCGCGCGGCGCCATGATCCTCTGCAAAAAAGAGGACCGGCTCAGGCCGGACGACGGCAAGACCCTGGCCAAGCGGATCGACAGCGCCGTTTTTCCGGGCATCCAGGGCGGGCCGCTCGACCATGTCATCGCCGCCAAAGCCGTTGCCTTCAAGGAGGCCCTGGAGCCGTCGTTCACCGATTACCAGAAACGAGTGCTGGCCAACGCCAAAGCGCTGGCCGCCGGGCTCGTAGAGCAAGGCCTGCGCCTGGTCACCGGCGGCACGGACAACCACCTGGTGCTCGTGGACCTGACCCCGCTCGGTCTCGGCGGCAAGACCGCGGAGAACCTGCTCGACACTGTCGGCATCTACGTCAACAAGAATTTGATCCCCTACGACACCCGCAAGCCGACCGACCCCTCGGGGCTGCGCATCGGCACGCCTGCCCTGACCACCCGCGGCTTCGGCGAGGCTGAGATGGCCGAGATCGCCGGACTGATCGTCAAAGCGCTCAAAGACCCGGGCGGAGCCGACGGCGTGGCCAAACGGGTGCGCGAGCTGGCGGGCGGGCACCCGATCTACGCCTGACCGCGGGCGGCGAACTATGACCGCGAAGATCATCGACGGAAAAGCGCTGGCCGAACAGATCACCAGGGAGACGGCGAAGGAGATCGCCGGGCTCGGGTTCCAGCCGGGTCTGGGCGTGATCCTGGTCGGCGACGACCCGGCGTCGAAGCTCTACGTCGGCCTGAAGGAGAAGGCCTGCGAGCGCGTCGGCATCCATTTCGAGAAGAAGCTGCTGCCCAAGCGCGCGGCCGAGCGGACGGTGCTCAAGACCCTGGCCGAACTCAACGTCCGCGAGGACATCGACGCCGTGCTGATCCAGCTGCCGCTGCCCAAACATCTTGACGAGGACAAGATCATGCGGGCGATCGACCCCTGCAAGGACGTCGACGGTTTCCACTTCGACAACATCATGGCCCTGCTCATGGGCGCGCCGAGGCTCCAGCCCGGGCTGCTCGCCGGCATCATGCTGCTGATCAAATCCACGGGCATGCCGCTCGCCGGCAGCCGGGCGCTGATCGTGGCCAACAGCCACGTTTTCTCCGAGCCGCTGGCGAAACTGCTGGACGCCGAGGGCGTGGCCGCCTCTTTCTGCCAACCGGGTGTCCGCAACCTGGCCGCCAAAGTCGCCGAGGCCGACACGGTCATCGTCGCCGCCGGCAAGCCGAAGCTGATCACCGGCAAGATGCTCCGGCCGGGCGCCATCGTCATCGACGTCGGCACCAACCGCGTCGGCAAGAAGGTCGTCGGCGACGTGGACTTCACCTCGGCCTCCAAGGTGGCCGGCTTCATCACACCGGTCCCGGGCGGCGTCGGCCCGATGACCGTGGCCATGTTGCTCAGGAACACGGTGCTCCTGGCCAAGAAGCGGCGCGGCCGCCGCGACGAACTGAATAAAAGACCAGCCGGCTGAGGCCGGCGGTTTTTTGGTCGGAACGCGTCCCGGTTCAGCGGAACAATCCCGCCGCCGATCGGGCGATCTGCAGGGCGGCGCCCAGGCCCAGGATGGCGATGGAAACGTAGGCCCAATAGAACGGGATGCCCAGCGGCTTTTCCTTGATCTGTTCGACCAGCTTCTTCTTGGTCACGGCGACGTAGAGCAGGGCGACGATGATGGCCGTGATGCCGCCGAAGACCGAGCCGGAGAAGCTGATGATCGAGGTGAAGCTCTTGGTGCTGAAGAGGTAAGCGCAGAACGGCACACCGACCGTGACCAGCCAGGAGGTGAACCAGCTCAGCTTGAAATCGTAACGGAAGGTGTTGCGCAGGTTGACGCCGACGCGCAGGAAACAGTTCATGATGGCCAGGAAGCCGAAGAGCGCGGCCAGCACGGCGATCCCCTCGCCCAGGACGGTCTTCAGGCCGTTGACCGAATCCTCGGTCGTGCCCAGGCCGCTGACGCCGAAGACCACGAAGCCGAAGGCCAGGCTGATCAGGCCGCCGGCGATGGTGCCGATGACGACCGCCTTGCGGAAATTCTTGTGTTTGCCCTCGAGCACGTCCTCCATCTCCAGGATGGCCGGCAGGCCGCCGAGCGAGAACAGCAGGACGCCGTAGGGCAGGAGCGGATCGACGACGTGGAACGGCACCAGGTTGGAGAGGTGGACCGCGGGCAGCGCCCGGATGAAGATCAGGGCGAAGGCGGCGATGAGCGCCGAGACGGTGACCACGCCGATCCGCGAGACGAAACCCAGGCCGAAGAAGACCGCGGCCGAGCCGACGACCGCCCAGGCCAGCTCATAGTGGAATGGCTGGCCGCCGAGGAACGGCTTGAGCAGCACGGACAGGAATTCGCCTCCCACGATGATGTAGGCGACGAGGCCGGCCCAGAGGCCGAAGATGTTGGCCGTCGCGGCGATCCACTTGGCCCGCGGACCGAGGTAGCGGCCGACGAGTCCGGGCAGGCGCAGTTTGTCCGGACAGGCGATGGCCGCCTCGGCGAAGAACAGGTGCTGGAGCATCTGGATGCCGCCGAGGACCAGGAAATAAGCGACGGCCGGGACCGCGCCGATGCGGCTGATGGCGTACGGAATACCAAAAATACCGACACCGATGATGGTGCCGATAAGCGTGGTCACGGCCTGCCAGAACTGTTTCGTGTTCCGGTCCATATATCCATTATAGCATGTCCGGCGTCGGAACGGTTGACCTGAGCCGCGAAACGTGATTATTATCGGGGCAAGCCCTTTCTTAATTTGGAACGCAGGAGGCTGGCCATGGAGCAGGACCGGGTAGTTCAACCCGCTCCCCCGCTGCTCATCGTCGGAGGCTTCTACCCCTTGCTCACCGGCATGCCGCTCGGCCCGGTGACTGACCACTTCCGCCGCCTCGGCCGCAAGGCCATCGCCCTGCCGCACGGCGTCATCAGCATGTGCGACGTCCGGCTCAGGGCCAAGCATCTCGCCGCCGCGGCGCTGAAGCTGGCCGCCGGATCGCCGGACGGCCGGATCGACATCCTCGGCTTCAGCATGGGCGGCCTGTGCGGCCTCTACGCCATCCAGAACTTCCGGCTGGCGTCGCGCGTCCGCACGCTCCTGACCTACGGCGCGCCCTTCCAGGGCACCGACGCGGCCTACATCGGCATCTTCACCGGCCACTTCGGCCACGCCGCGCTGCAGATGCTTCCGGGCAGCTGCCTGCTCAAGGAACTGGACCGCCGCGGCCTGCCGCCCGGCCCGCGCTACGTGTCCGTGGCCGGTTCGACCGACCTGATCTGCCCGGCGGCGCGCTGCCAGCTGCCCGGCGCCGAGCACGCGGTCGTGCCCTTCGGCCACGCCGATTTCCTCTTCAACGACGCTCTTTTCTCCGCCCTCGCCCCCTTCCTGGACTGACCGTCCGCGGGGGCTTTTTTTATCGCAATTCCTGCGGTTTTTTTATCCCCCTTTAATCCGCCGTTAATCCCCGCCGGAAACATTGTCATATGTCCGGCCATCGAGTAATCTATCTGATGAATCTTAACGCCCGTATGTCAGCCGAACGCATCCCGCCGCAGAACCTCGAAGCCGAGCAGTCGCTCCTCGGCGCTTTGCTCATCGAGAAGGACGCCCTTATCCGCGTCGCCGACATCGTCCGTCCCGAAGATTTCTACAAGCAGGCCCACGCCGACATCTACTCGGCCATGCTCGACCTGTTCGCCAAGCGCGAGCCGATCGACCTGCTGTCGCTCGGCAACCGGCTGGCCGACAAGGGCCAGCTCGAGACCGTCGGCGGCCGCGCCTACCTGATCGAACTGACGAGCGTCGTGCCCTCGGCCGCCCATCTCAACCACTACGCCGCCATCGTCCAGAAAAAAGCTACCCTGCGCCGCCTGCTCGAAGCCGCCGCCGGCATCACCGGCCTGGGCTACGCCGAAAGCGACGAGATCGACACGGTGCTCGACCAGGCCGAGCAGAAGCTGTTCGGCGTCTCGCAGAAATACCTCAAGACCAACTTCACGCCGATCAAGGAGGCGCTGGACGCGGCCTTCGAGCGCATCGACGAGCTGCACCGCGAGCGCGGCAAGCTGCGCGGCATCCCGACCGGCTTCGGCGAACTCGACGACAAGCTGGGCGGCCTGCAGCGCTCCGACCTGGTCATCCTGGCCGCCCGCCCCTCGGTGGGCAAGACCAGCCTGGCGCTGGACATCGCCCGCCAGACCGCGGTCAAACACAAGGTCCCGGTCGGCATCTTCTCGCTGGAAATGTCCAAGGACCAGCTGGTCGACCGCATGATCTGCGCCGAGGCCGGCGTCGACCTCTGGCGGATGCGCACCGGCAAGCTCTCGGACCACGGCGAGAGCGGCGACTTCGCCCGCATCGGCCACGCCCTGGGCGACCTGTCCGAAGCGCCGATCTACATCGACGACACGGCCAACATCAACATCATGGAGATCAGGACCAAGGCCCGGCGGCTCCAGCTCGAGCACGGCCTGGGCCTCCTGGTCATCGACTACCTCCAGCTGATGGAGTCGCGCGCCGGCAACCGCAATTCCGACAACCGCGTCCAGGAGGTCGCCGAGATAACCCGCGCCCTCAAGGGCATCGCCCGCGAACTGAACATCCCGGTGCTGGCCCTGTCCCAGCTGTCCCGCGGCGCTGAACTGGGCAAGCCGGCCATCCCGAAACTGTCCCACCTGCGCGAGTCCGGCTCCATCGAACAGGACGCTGACGTGGTGCTGTTCATCTACCGCAAGGCCGCGGACAAGAACTACCAGGTGGACGAGATCCCGCTCGACGAGCGCTACCAGGCCGAGGTCCACATCGCCAAGCACCGCAACGGCCCGACCGGCATGGTCAAGCTGTTCTTCGACGAGTCCCGGGCCTGCTTCCGCAGCCTGGACAAGACCCAGCAGCCGGCCAAGGCCGCCGCGCCCGCGCCGGCCAAGGCCGCCGAACCGGTCAAGACCCCGCAATTCTAGTTCCTGGCGCGCTGATAACCGCGCCGACCTAACCGAAGACTATGTTCACCAAGCTCAAGCAATTCAAGGACCTCCGCGACAAGGCCAAGAACCTGCAGTCGACCCTGGCCCAGGAGAAGGTCGAGGGTTCGGCCGCCTGGGGCAAGGTCAAGGTGGAGATGGACGGCAACCAGACCGTCAACGCCGTGTCCATCGACCCGTCGCTCCTGGCCGCCTCGGAGAAGGAAAAGCTGCAGTCGGCCGTCAAAGAGGCGCTCAACGACGCCCTGAAGAAGGCCCAGCGCAAGATGGTCGAGAAGATGAAGGAGTCCGGCGATTTCAAAATGCCGGGGCTGAGCTGATCCCATGCCGAAATTCCCGAAACCGATCGAGAACCTGATCGCCGAGCTGGGGAAATTCCCGGGCGTCGGGCCGAAGACGGCCGAACGCTACGCTTTTTCGCTGCTCAAG